>NZ_BJKN01000002.1:0-207265 GCF_006538365.1 Moorella sp. E308F
TACCGCCCCAGTATGACAGCGAGCAGAAGGACCAGGAAAAGCCCCCGGCGCCGGTTACCGTACCCAATGTCGTCGGCCTTGACCTTGCTGCGGCCCGGGCTGAACTGGATAAGGCCGGCCTGGCCGTTCGGGTGGAAGGCAGTGGAGGACAGGTAATTGCCCAGGTGCCTAAAGGAGGAGCCGTCGTCCCGGCGGGAACCCATGTGATCCTGTACCTACAGGGCGATCCCGACAGGCCCCGGGTACCGGATGTTGCCGGCCTGCGGATTAGCGAGGCGGCGGAAATCCTCGAGGCTTATGGACTGGGCCTGGTACCGGAAGGGACCGGCCAGGCGGCCGAGCAGGATCCTCCCCCGGGAACAGTTGTCTCCCATGGCACAAAAGTAAGGGTCAAGTTCTTTGAACCATCCCTGGAAGCACTGGGACCGTAGTATAATAGCCCGGCGCTTGCGGCGCCGGGCTAAAACCATTCCAAGGTTAAATTGCCAGCAGATGGTAAAAATATAGCTAAACCACTCAGGGCAGGTAGGGGCGGGGACATATCCCCGCCAGAAGGCACCATTTCTGGCAGAACCCTTTTTCCGAGGAGGAACATTTTGCAGTGACCTTGGAGGAATTAGTAGCTGCTATAGATGTTATAGATTGCGGCGGCGAACAGCAGGTTCCCCTTACCGGGCTCCATTATGATTCCCGGCAGGTGCAGCCTGGTTTTCTTTTCGTAGCCATCAAAGGCTTTAAGACTGACGGCCACTTATATATAAAGGACGCTATAGCTAGAGGCGCGGTAGCCATCGTCCTGGAGGAGGAAGTCTCCTTGCCACCCGGCGTGGCCTGGGCACGAGTAGGTAACAGCCGCCGGGCCTTAGGTATGCTTGCGGCCCGTTTCTACGGTTATCCCAGCCGGCGGTTGCGCCTTATCGGAGTAACCGGCACCAATGGCAAGACTACGACCACCCACCTCATCCAGGCTACGCTGGAGGGCGCCGGCCGGCCTACCGGTTTGCTGGGCACCATCGGCAATCGCCTGGGCGATAAGGTCTTGCCGGCCGCCCACACCACCCCGGAAGCCCTGGACTTGCAGGCCCTTCTGCACCAGCTGGTTAACCTGGGGGCTCAAGGAGTGGTCATGGAGGTATCCTCCCATGCCCTGGCCCTGCACCGGGTGGAAGGGGCTGAGTTTGACGTGGCGGTTTTTACCAATTTAACCCAGGATCACCTGGATTTCCACCGGGATATGGAGGACTATTTTAAAGTCAAAGCCAGTCTTTTCCAGAACCTGGGCCAGGGTGTTAAAGGAGGACCCAAATACGCCGTCATCAACGGCGATGACCCCTACAGCGCCCGCTTAAAAACCTTGATCCCGGTACCCGTGATTACTTATGGCTGCAGTCCTGAATGCCAGGTCCGGGCCCGAGATATAAATTTGACAGCGGGCGGTGCTACCTGCCGGGTGACCTGGCCGGAGGGAGAAACGGAACTCGAACTCCAACTTACCGGTCGCTTTAATATTTACAATGCCCTGGCGGCTTTTACCGTAGCCTGGCGGGAAGGCATTGACCACGTGGCGATTGTGAAAACTTTAGGAGAAGTCAAGGGTGTACCCGGCCGCCTGGAGCAAGTGCGCCAGGGTCAGCCCTTCAATGTAGTCGTCGATTATGCCCATACCCCCGACGGCCTGGAGAATGTCCTCCAGGCGGCCCGGCAGGTAACCAAGGGGGATTTGATTGTTGTTTTCGGTTGCGGCGGTAACCGGGATCGGGGCAAGCGTCCCCTGATGGGTAAAGCAGCCGTCCGATTAAGCGATTACTGCATTATTACGTCTGACAACCCCCGCGATGAAGATCCGGAGGCCATAATTGCCGATATTCTTCCCGGGGTAGAGGAAGTACCCGGCGCCAGCTACCAGGTGGTGGTGGACCGGCGCCGGGCCATTGCCGCGGCCCTGGCGCGGGCCCGGCCGGGGGATATGGTGGTTATTGCCGGCAAGGGTCACGAGACCTACCAGATCGTCAAGGGCCGGATCCTGCCTTTTGATGATCGCCAGGTAGCCAGGGAAGAACTGGCAGCCCTGGGTTATACCGGGGAGGGAAGTTCATGTTAGCGGCAAAGGCCGGGGAAATATGTGCCGCCGTTCAAGGCCGGCTGGTTGGCGGGGAAGTGACAACCACGGTCAGGGGCGCCAGCACTGATAGCCGTTCCATCAAGCCGGGGATGCTTTTTATCGCCCTTAAAGGGGAGCGCTTTGACGGCCATGACTTTATCGGGGCGGCCCTGGCCGCTGGAGCGGCGGCGGCCATAGGTGAACACTTCCCGGCGGAAATAGTGGCCGGCCGGCAGCCGGAACAGGTCCTGATTCAGGTGGAGGACACCCTTAAGGCCCTGCAACGGCTGGCCGCTTTCCACCGGCAGAAAAATTTTAACGGTCCTCTCATCGCCGTTACCGGCTCCAGCGGCAAGACCACGACCAAAAATCTGGTGGCCGCTGTGTTAAGTTCGGGAATGAAGGTTTTAAAGACCCCGGGCAATTTTAACAACGAGATTGGCCTGCCCCTGACCCTTTTGAGCCTATCACCTGAACACGAGACCGCCGTGGTAGAGATGGCCATGCGGGGCCGGGGAGAGATAGCCGCCCTTTGTGCTATCGCCCGTCCCACCATGGGCATCATAACCAATATCGGTACGGCCCACCTGGAACGCCTGGGTTCAGTGGCCAATATCGCCGCGGCCAAGGGGGAACTTCTGGCCGCCCTGCCCCCCGGAGGGGTGGCCATTTTAAACGGCGACGACGAATGGTGCCGTAAGCTGGCAGCTACCTGCCCCTGCCGGGTAATCTTTTACGGTATCAGGAGCCAGGCGGATGTCATGGCCCGGGACATTACCGTCCTGGGAGCGCAGGGCACGATCTTTACCGCCGTTTTTCCTGAAGCAGAGATCCGGCTGCAAATACCGGTGCCGGGCCTGCACAATGTTTACGATACCCTGGCCGCCCTGGCCGCCGGTTACACCTTAAACCTGGCTCCGGATACCATGACCGCGGGGCTGAAAAACTGGCCGGCTGAAAACTTGCGTCAGGAGATGCGGCCGGGACCGGGGGGCTGCCTGGTTTTTAACGATGCCTACAACGCCAATCCCGAGTCCATGCAGGCCGCCCTCCAGGTCCTGGCCGCTCTGCCGGGCCGCAAGGTGGCCGTCCTGGGGGATATGCGCGAACTGGGACCCATGGCTCCGGCCCTCCACCGGGAGGTGGGCAGGTTTGCCGCTGGATTAGGCCTTTTTCGCCTGGTTACCGTAGGGGAACTGGCCCGGGAAATAGCTGCCGGGGCAATAGCCGCCGGCATGCCGCCGGGACAGGTTTTCAGCTGCGCCAGTCACAGGGAAGCAGTGGGGCACCTGCTGGATCTAGGGGCCGGGGATGTCGTCCTTTTTAAGGGCTCCCGCCTGGCGGGGATGGAGCAGGTCCTGGCCGCCTGGGAGGGGGAGGCCGATGGCTGAGGCTTTAAAAGCCCTGGGCCTGGCGGCGGGGATTACCATAATCCTGGGGCCAGCGGTAATTGCTATTTTAAAACGTCTGAAGGCCGGGCAGACTGTTCGCGATGACGGCCCTCGCCGCCACCTGGCCAAAACCGGTACCCCGACCATGGGTGGCATCTTATTTTTAACCGGCTTGACCGCCGCTTCCCTGGTAATGGCCCCGGTTTCACCGTTAATGTTATCGGCTCTCATTCTAACCTGGGGTTATGCTTTGATTGGCCTTGCTGACGATGGCTTGAAGGTAGTTTGCCACCGCCCTTTAGGCCTTTATGCCCGCCAGAAGCTGGGCGGCCAGGTGTTCCTGGGCCTGGTAGCCGGCGTGGTGGCCATGCTCTGGCTGGGCCGGGGCAGCGCCCTCCAGGTGCCTTTAACCGGTTTAACCCTGGACCTGGGCTGGTCTTACCCGCTGCTGGCGGCCTTGCTCATGGTGGCTACAACTAACGCCGTTAACCTGACGGATGGGCTGGACGGCCTGGCGGCCGGCATTACCCTGTGGGTGGCCCTGGCCTATGGCCTTATAGCCCTGGCTGCCGGGCAGCGGGAGATGGCAATATTTGCTGCCGCCCTGGCGGGAGGATGTCTGGGTTTTTTAGCGTATAATTTCCATCCGGCGAAAGTTTTTATGGGTGATACCGGTTCCCTGGCCCTGGGGGCGGCCATCGGTTTCCTGGCCATCATGACCCGGACGGAACTGGTATTGCCGGTCCTGGGCGGGGTTTACGTTATCGAAGCCCTTTCGGTGATCCTCCAGGTAGCTTCCTTTCGCCTTACCGGCCGGCGCCTCTTTCGCATGAGCCCCCTGCACCATCACTTTGAACTGGCCGGCTGGCCGGAAACGAGAGTAGTGCTTTTTTTCTGGGTCCTGGCCATAGTTCTGGCTGCAGCCGGGCTTTATGTTTTAACTATTTAAAAGTGGACAGGAAGAAGGTAGAAAAATGTCCTGGCAGGGCAAGAAAGTACTGGTAGTAGGCCTGGGTAAAAGCGGCCGGGCGGCAGCAGCCGAATTGGCCCGCCTGGGCGCCAGGGTTACGGCCTGTGATCACAAATTGCTGGAGGGGGAAGAATTAGATGCTTTAAGCAGGGCCGGGGTGGAGCTTATCTTAGGCCGCTACCCGGAAGTAGCTTTGCTGCAACCCCACCTGGTGGTAACCAGTCCCGGTGTACCTTCCTGGGAACCGCCCCTGGCTGGGGCGCGGCAGCTGGGGATTCCCATATGGAGTGAACTGGAGCTGGCCTACCGCCTCCTGCCGCCGGGGGTAAAGATAGCAGCCGTTACCGGGACCAACGGCAAGACAACTACCACCGCCCTGTGCGGGCAGATCCTCCAGGATGCCGGCCTGCCGGTGGTAGTAAGGGGCAATATCGGCATTCCCCTGGTAAAGGAAATAAAGGAGATAGCTCCGGGAGGCTATGTCGTTTGCGAGGTCAGCAGCTTCCAGCTGGAGACCGTAGCCTCTTTCCGCCCGCGGGTGGCGGTGATTTTGAATATTACCCCGGACCACCTGGACCGCCATGGCGATTTAGCCGGCTATATAGCCGCCAAAGCTCGCCTCATGGCCTTCCAGGAGGCGGGAGATTTTGCCGTTTTAAATTACGATGATCCCTTAACCCGCGATCTGGCTGATAAGACGAAAGCCCGGGTATTATTTTTCAGCCGCCGGCAGCAGCCGGAGCCGGGTGCCTTTCTTAAAGACGATGTAATCTACGCCAACCTCGGGCACGGGGAAATCAGGTTGTGCCACCGGGCAGAGCTTTCTTTAAAAGGCGCCCATAACCTCGAAAACTGCCTGGCAGCTTCCCTGGTTGCCCTGGCTCTGGGGGTAAAGCCGGAACAGTTAATAGCCACTCTAAAAACCTTCCCCGGTGTTCCCCACCGCCTGGAACGGATAGCCGAAGTGGACGGTGTCCTCTATATTAATGACTCTAAAGGGACGAACCCCGAGGCGACCATGAAGGCTATTGAGGCCTATCCCAACCCCCTGGTCCTTATTGCCGGGGGGAGGAATAAAGGCAGTGACTTTACTCTGCTGGCTCAGAAAATGGCCGGCCGGGTCAAGTACCTGGTCCTGGTGGGCGAAGCGGCTTGCGACCTGGAGCAGGCTGCCAGGAGGGCGGGGATTGAGCATATCTACCGGGCCTCTGATTTTAAAGATGCCGTCCTTAAGGCAGCCCGACAGGCCTCCCCAGGGGACATCGTCATGCTCTCGCCGGCCTGCGCCAGCTGGGATATGTTTAAAAACTACGAAGAACGGGGCGACCTGTTCAAAAGTATAGTACGTGAACTGGCGGAAAACAGCTACGGAGGAGGTAACCATCATGCGCCGCAGGGCGGGGCCCGTTGATTTCTGGATCTTACTGCCATGTGTGCTCCTGCTCGGGATAGGGATTATCATGGTTTTTAGCGCCAGCGCCCTTACTTCCTCCTACAACTATGGCGACCCCTACTACTTTTTAAAACGCCAGCTGGCCTGGGCGGCTATAGGCCTGAGCGGGCTTTTTTTTACCATGCAGCTTGATTATATCTATTTGCGCCGCCTGGCAGCTCCTTTCCTGGGGTTGGCCGTTATCCTTCTGGTGCTGGTCCTGATTATCGGCACCGCTTCCCGGGGTTCGGCCCGTTGGCTGGGGGTGGGCTCCTTAAGTTTCCAGCCTTCGGAAACTATAAAACTGGCCATGGTCATCTTCCTGGCAAGCAGCCTGGCCCAGAACCGCCAGCGTCTCCATTCCCTGGTGCAAGGGATAGGACCTTATCTCGCCCTGATGGCCATGGTGTGTCTCCTTATCCTGGCCCAGCCCGACCTTGGCACAGCTGTGGCCGTGGCCGGGACCACCTACTTCATGCTCATGGTAGGGGGGGCGGATAAACGTTACCTGGCCCTGCTGGCGGTCCTGGGGGTGGCGGCGGTGGCCCTGGCCATTATCATTGCCCCCTACCGTATGGCCCGTTTTACCGCCTTTCTAAACCCCTGGGCCGACCCCCGCGGGAATGGCTGGCAGACGATCCAGTCCCTGCTGGCAATTGGCTCCGGCGGCCTCTTCGGTACCGGTCTGGGCCAGGGGCGGCAGAAGCTGTATTACCTTCCGGAAAACCACACGGACTTTATCTTCGCCATTTTAAGCGAAGAGCTGGGGTTTATCGGCGCCGCCCTGGTGGTAATCCTCTTTTTAATCCTGGTCTGGCGAGGGTTCCATACCGCTTTTAAAGCTCCCGATGCCTTTGGGAGCCTCCTGGCCGCCGGCCTGACCATAATGCTGGCCCTCCAGGCCCTGATCAATATGGGGGTGGTCACGGGGATGCTGCCGGTGACGGGCATCACCTTGCCCCTGGTGAGCTACGGGGGTTCTTCCCTGATTTTTACCTTGCTGGGTGTCGGTATTTTGCTCAATATATCCCGCTATGCCCGGCACTAACGCGGTGGCCGGTGCTGGTTTAGAGGTGAACTACCCTTGCGAATTATTATTACCGGCGGGGGGACCGGCGGTCATGTCTACCCGGCCTTGGCTATTGCCCGGGGCCTGCACCAGGTACGGCCGGAGATAGAATTATTGTATATTGGTACAGGTAGGGGGCTGGAAGCCGATGTCGTTCCCCGGGCCGGCCTGCCTTTTGCAACCATTACCGTCCAGGGGCTGGAACGGCGCCGGATCTGGAAGAACGTCCCCGCCCTGGCGAAAATAGCCCGGGGCCTGGGAGAAGCCTGGTTCCAGGTGCGGCGCTTCCGACCCGATCTGGTTGTAGGTACCGGCGGCTACGTTAGTGGCCCGGTGTGCCTGGCCGCTGCCCTGCAGGGCATACCGGTGGTTATCCATGAACAGAATGCCTTTCCCGGCCTTACCAACCGCCTGCTGGCCAACATGGCCCGGGCCGTTTGCCTCACCTTCCCCGAAGCGGCAGGAAGTTTCCCCCGCCGTGCCCGCCTGGTAACAACCGGCCTGCCGGTGCGGCCGGAAATTCTCCGGGCCGACCGCGGCGTTAGCCGCCGGCAGTTGGGCCTCCCAGAAAATCAGTTCTTCATAGTGGTTGTCGGCGGCAGCCAGGGGGCCCGGAGCCTCAATCAGGCCATGTTGCCGGTACTGAAAGAATTGGCCGGGCGGCCTGATGTGAGTATACTTCAGGTAACAGGGCGCCGTGACTATGAAGGATACCTGCAGCAGGTGCGGGAACGGGGAATAGACCTGGACAAATATGGAAATATTACCATCAAGCCCTATGTTTATGACCTGGAGCATGCCCTGGCGGCGGCTGACCTGATAATCGGACGGGCAGGGGCTTCTTTTTTGGCGGAAATACTGGCCAGGGGCTTACCTTCAATCCTGATTCCTTACCCTCATGCTGCCGCCAATCACCAGGAGTATAACGCCCGGGCTGTAGCCAGGAAAGGGGCGGCCATTCTCATCCTGGACCAGGAACTGAAAGGCGGACGTCTCCATCAGATAATTAACCATCTCCTGGCCGATCGCGGGCGCCTGCAGGCCATGGCAGCAGCAGCGAAGAGATTGGGCCGGCCTGATGCCCTGGAGGCCATATTAGAAATAATTTTAGCCGAGCTGGAAAGGTATAAACGTTAATTCTAACGCAGGACAAGCCTGTATCCCGCCCCGGGAGTTGTCCTCCCATGCTGGGAACCGGCTGCACTCTTCTCAGGCACCTGTTATGCAGGCCATGCATATGATGCAAATGTAGCAGCCAGGGCGGGAGCAGCTTCGCGGAGGGAGATGAAAGATTTGGAAGCAAGGGGGTGGACCCACTTCGTCGGTATTGGTGGGGTGGGTATGAGCGGCCTGGCCCAGCTGTTGCTGGTCCAGGGTTACCGGGTATCAGGCTCGGACCCCAAGGAAAATCAATTTACCCGGCAACTGGCAGCACAGGGTGCCGTAATCTACCATTGTCATGAAGCAGGGAATATAGCTCCGGAAGTGCAGGAGGTTGTTATCTCCTCGGCAGTGCCGCCGGATAATCCGGAAATTATTGCCGCCTGCAGCCGAGGTTTACCCGTTATCAAGCGCGGGGAACTGTTGGCGCGGTTATTTAACGCCCGGCGAGGTATTGCTGTGGCCGGCGCCCACGGTAAAACCACTACCTCTGCAATGGTAGCCCTGGCCCTGAAGGAAGCCGGCCTGGATCCAACAGCCGTTATTGGCGGTTATGTCCGTGAGTTTGATGGTAATACATTGCCGGGGAGGGGACCTTATTTCGTAGCCGAGGCCGATGAAAGCGACGGTTCGTTTTTATGGTTAAAGCCGGAAATCGCCCTGGTAACTAATATCGAGAGCGATCACCTGGATCATTACGGCAGCCTGGAAAGAATCGTCGCCGCCTTCGCCGCATTTTTGGACCAGGTCCGTCCGAACGGCAGGGCCGTTTTGTGTACCGAAGATCCCCGGGTGGCGCTGCTTGCCAGGGGATGCAGGCGGGCGGTAATTACTTATGGCTTTAATGGCGAGGCCGACTACCGGGCCAGCAAGGTAACCTTACAGGGCCTTGGGGGACGTGCTACCATATATTACCATGAACGCTACCTGGGAGAACTCGTTTTAAAGGTACCGGGGCGTCATAATATTTTGAATGCCCTGGGGGCCATTGCCGTAGCTCACCAGGTGGAAATACCCTTTCCGGTCATTGCCCGGGCCCTGGAGGCTTTTCGTGGTGCCGGCCGCCGCTTTGAGGTCCTCTGGGATGATGGTGCTATCCGGGTGGTTGATGACTATGCCCACCACCCGACGGAAATTGAAGCTACCCTGGCGGCGGCTAGCCAGGTGGGAGCGCGGCGGGTGGTAGCCGTCTTCCAGCCCCACCGTTATACCCGGACCTACCACCTCTACCGGGAATTCGGGCGTGCCTTTAACCGGGCTGATATTGTCATTATCAATGACATATATGCAGCCGGGGAAAAACCCATGGATGGGGTAACTTCCCGGCTTATCCTGGACGAAATCAAAAGAAACGGCCACCCGCAGGTTTATTACCTGCCTACCCTGGAAGAAACCATGGCTTTTCTAAAAGAATCCTGTACTGCCGGGGACTTGATTTTAACCATGGGAGCCGGGGATGTGTGGCAGGTAGGGGTTCAGCTGGCCCGCTTCCTGGCTGCAAAACAGGCTTTTTGCGAGGTGGGCGCTTGATCATGCATCTAGCGTCCCTGGCGCGAGAACTACAGCAGGGTTTACAGGGAGAAGTGTTGATCAACGAACCTCTGGCCCGCCACACGACCTGGCGCATAGGCGGGCCGGCCGATTTGCTCGCCCGGCCGGCAACCGGAGAAGAATTTGATTTCTGCCTGGATTTTGCGCGACGAAAGGGTTTACCCCTGCATATTATGGGTAACGGCTCCAATCTTTTAGTGCGGGACGGCGGTGTCCGCGGCCTGGTAGTCCAGACCAGAGCCTGGCGCCAGGTTGTGGTCCTGGACCAGGTCATAAAGGCCTGCGCCGGCGCTCTCCTTGCCCGGGTGCTGGAGATCGCCGTCCGGCATGGCCTGGGGGGCCTGGAGTTTGCCGCCGGTATTCCGGCCACCATAGGCGGGGCCGTGATCATGAATGCCGGTACTCCGGAGGGCTGCCTGGGAGATATTGTCCGCGGGGTGGAGGTAGTTGCCCCTGACGGCAGCCGGCGTTACCTGGAGGGCCAGGATATAACCTTTAGCTATCGTTCCACTTCCTTACGCCGGAATGAGACGGTTGTTGTTGTCGATTTGGCAATGACTGCCAGGGACCCCCGGCTTATCAAAGAAAGGGTGCAGGCAAATCTTGAGCGTCGGCGGGCCAGGCAGCCCCTGGAATGGCCCAATGCCGGCAGCGTCTTTAAAAACCCGCCGGGCTATTATGCGGGTCAGCTCATTGAAGAGGTGGGGGCCAAGGGGTGGCTGGCCGGCCAGGCGCAGGTGTCAACCAAACACGCTAACTTTATCATTAACCTGGGCCGGGCTACTGCTGCCGATGTCCTGGAACTCATAGCCAGGATCCAGGAGGCTGTAGCCAGGGCTTTCGGGATCAACCTGGAACTGGAAGTGGAAGTTTGGGGTGAAGGCCTGTAGCTAGGGGAGGGGTAGGCCTTGGAGGAGTGTCTGGTTATCAATGGGGGGCGGCGCCTGGAAGGGACGGTGACCGTCAACGGGGCCAAAAATGCGGCCCTCCCTATTATGGCGGCCATGCTCCTGGCGACAGGGGAGTGCACTTTGCGGCGCGTACCAAACCTCCAGGATGTTGCCGTGATGGCGGCCGTCATTCGCTCCCTGGGGCTAAAGATAGAACGAAGTAATACAGCCCTGCATGTGAGTCCGGCAACGGTAACCTCGCCCGAAGTAGCGGCAGAATTGATGCGGCAACTCAGGGCTTCCAACCTGGTTATGGGACCCCTCCTGGGGCGTTACCACTACTTCCGGGTTCCCTATCCCGGCGGCTGTGCCATCGGCTCCCGGCCCATGGATCTGCACCTGAAAGGTTTCAGGGCCATGGGCGCTGAAGTAACGGAAAATCAGGGCTACATTGAAGCCAGAACGACCGGCCTCCAGGGAACTTCCTTCTATTTGGACTTTCCCAGCGTCGGGGCGACGGAAAACCTGATGATGGCCGCCGTCCTGGCTGAAGGGGTTACCATCCTCCACAATGCCGCCCGGGAACCGGAAATCGTTGACCTGCAGAATTTCTTAAATAGCCTGGGAGCGCGGATTCACGGCGCTGGCCAGGATACCATCCGCATTGAAGGGGTTAAGGAGCTTAAGCAGGCAGACTATGAGATTATTCCGGACCGGATTGAAGCCGGCACCTTCCTGGCGGCAGCAGCCGGAGCCGGCGGCGATGTTTTTGTAAAGGATTGCCGGGCGGAACACCTTCTGGCCGTCCTGGCCAAGTTAACGGAGATGGGGGCGAAGATTACGGTTAAAAGGGACGGCATTCGCCTCAAGAGCCCGGCACGATTAAAGGCCGTCGACTGCAAGACTTTACCCTACCCGGGTTTTCCTACCGATATGCAGCCCCAGCTCATGGCGTTGATGACGGTAGCCAGCGGGACCAGCGTCCTGGTGGAGAGCATTTTTGAAAATCGTTTTAAACATGCTGCTGAATTGCGGCGCCTGGGAGCCGATATTAAAATTGAGGGGCGGGTGGCAGTAATCAACGGCGTCCCGGGTTTAAGCGGCTGTCCGGTGGAAGCTTCCGACCTGCGGGCCGGGGCGGCCCTGGTGATTGCCGGCCTCATGGCTGAAGGGCAAACCCGGGTAGAAGGCGTTGCCCACCTGGATCGGGGCTACGAACAACTGGAAGTACGCTTAAGCAGTTTGGGGGCGGATATCCGGCGGCTAGAGGGGAGGTGAGAAGTGGGAGATGGGAGGCAAAAAATTTGGAAGGAATTAGCTATGCCAATCCCTTCCATAAAATTCCACCTCTCACTTCCCACTTCTCACCTCCCCTTACTGGACAGGCCTGCATTTTCTGGTATAATGGCAGTAAATGAGGTGGGTAAATGGTTATCCAGGCCCATTCACCCCGCGTTTACCGGCGGCGCCGACAGCGGATGCGCCGAATATTGTTTTTCTTATTAACGGTAACGGCCTTATTTTATTTTATCCATTCTGGTTTCTTTAGCCTGGAAAACATAGAGATTAAAGGAAACGAGCATATCCCCAGGGTTGAACTGGAAAATTTAATAGGCGTGGCCAGGGGCATTAACCTCTGGCAGGTGGATACTTCGGCAATTGCCAAACGACTGGCCACCCATCCCCTGGTGGCCAGGGCCAGGGTGAGCCGTCACTGGCCGCGAACCTTGGTCGTTCAGATCGAGGAAAGGACACCGGTGGCTATCCTGGTGCAGGATGGCAGCTTTTTACTCGTTGATGGCAGTGGTGTAGTCATGGAAAGAATACCGCGCATAGGCCACCTGCAGCTGCCCCTCATTTCCGGCGTGGGCAAGCTGGAGAATACCGGCCCCGGCAGGGAGATTAATCACCCCGGCCTGCAGGCTGCCCTGGCAGTGGTCCGGCAGGTGCCACCTGACGATTTAAACCAGCTTCAGGAGATAATAGCCTCTTCCCCTGATAACCTGCAGTTGATCTGGGCGGGCAATATCCTGGTTAAGTTTGGCGACGAGCAACAGGTGGCGGAGAAGCTCAGCAGGCTCCATGAAGCCCTCCGGGGCCTTGCCGGCAGGGAGGCTGTTGAGTATATTGATGTTAGTTTTGCGGGACCGCCGGTAGTAAAATTTAATCAGGTTGAAAAACAGGAGAAGAAGGGATGAAAAAAGATGTGGATACCCTTAATCGGCCTTATCTTTGGGGTATTGATTGGCCTCATGATACCCGTAAAGGTACCGGTTGTCTACAGCAAGTATATGTCGGTGGCCGTCCTGGCAGCCCTGGATTCCGTTTTTGGGGGCATTAGGGCCAACATGGAGGATAATTTTGATAATGCCATCTTTCTCACGGGTTTTTTTTCCAATACTTTGCTGGCGGCCTTTTTAGCTTATATAGGTGATCAGCTGGGGGTTGAGCTGTATCTTGCTGCCGTTCTGGTCTTTGGCATGCGTTTATTCCAGAACCTGGCTATCATCCGGCGCCACCTGCTGAAAAAGTGAGAAAATCTATTTGCAAAAAAAGGGAAAGCGAAAGTTATGTTGAATTCTCCTTCTTAATAGAAGCCCCGGGGAGCCTGGAGGTGCCAGAGTTTGCCCAAGGATAACGTGGTGGTCGGTCTCGATATAGGCACCACCAAGGTGGTTGCAGTTGTGGCGGAAATCACGCTACAGGGCCGCCTGAACATCATCGGCCTGGGGGAAACACCGTCCGGAGGCTTGCGTAAAGGTATAATTGTGGATATAGAAAATACAGCCCGGGCCATTGAAAAAGCGGTGGAACAGGCCGAGCGCATGAGCGGTTGTCATATTTCTTCGGCCTTTGTTGGCCTGACAGGTCCCCATATTGGCTCCGTTAACAACCGCGGGGTAGTAGCCGTTACCGGCGAAGACGGTGAAGTAGGGCCCGAAGATGTGGAACGGGTCCTCCAGGCAGCCCGGGTAATCCCCCTGCCGGCCGACAGGAGGATTATCCACGTCCTGCCGCGCCAGTATATTGTTGATGGCTATGATGGCATCATGGACCCCATCGGCATGAGTGGTTCGCGCCTGGAAGTGGAAACCCAGATTGTCACCGCAGCCGGGGCCGCCGTCCAGAACACCATAAAAAGCGTGCAGCGAGCCGGCTTGGCAGTTGATGAACTGGTTTTGAATCCCCTGGCCTCGGCCGAGGCGGTACTCCAGCAAGCAGAGAAGGAGCTGGGTACCGTTGTGGTAGATATCGGCGGGGGGACGACGGAAATCGCCGTAATCTCCCAGGGGTGCCTGTGGTTTGCCGCTGTTCTGCCCATAGGGAGCGAGCATATAACCAGTGACCTGGCAGTAGGTTTACGCACCCCCCTCACTCAGGCCGAGATCATTAAAAAGGAACATGGTTGCGTCCTGGCGGAGCTGGCAGCGGAAAATGAATTTGTTGAGGTGCCGGCAGTAGGGGGCAAGGAGAAAAAGCGGGTACCCAGGAAGATGCTGGCGGCCATTATCGAGCCCCGGGTAGAGGAGATTTTTAACCTCGTTCGCCGGGAGATTGACGGCTCCCATTTCCAGGGCCTTTTACCGGGAGGAGTGGTTTTGACAGGAGGCGGTGCATTACTCGAAGGAATAACCCAGCTGGCAAGCGAAGCCTTAGCCATGCCGGTCCGCCTGGGCTGGCCAGAGAACAGCGGTGGGCTGGCCGATATGGTGGCTTCTCCGGCTTATGCTACAGCTGTAGGCCTGGTGAATTACGGCGCCGGTCGCCTGGCCCATACCCAGGCGGCCGCCGCACGCGAGGCTATCTGGGAGAACTTCTGGTCACGGCTAAAAAACTGGTGGCGGGAACTTTTTTAATAAAAACATGAAAAATATTATGGCCATATCGTGTTAAAGGAGGAGTTCGGGTGCTGGAATTTGAGGACGGTGATCTCAATCAATTTGCGGTCATTAAAGTGGTGGGGGTAGGTGGAGGTGGCAGTAATGCTGTTAATCGCATGATTGCTGCCGGCCTGCGGGGAGTAGAATTTATCAGCGTTAATACAGATGCCCAGGCACTGCGCCTTTGCCAGGCAGAACAGAAGATCCAAATTGGTGCCAAGCTGACCAAGGGCCTGGGGGCGGGGGCCAATCCCGAAATTGGTAAAAAGGCAGCTGAAGAAAGCCGGGAAGAGCTGGCCCAGCGTCTGCAGGCGGCTGATATGGTTTTTGTCACTGCCGGCATGGGCGGCGGTACAGGTACCGGGGCGGCCCCGGTGGTGGCCCAGATCGCCAAGGAGGCCGGGGCCCTGACTGTTGGCGTTGTTACCCGCCCCTTTAGCTTTGAAGGCCGGAAACGGGCCAAACAGGCGGAGGCCGGCATAGAGGAGTTAAAGACAAAGGTTGACACACTGATTATTATTCCCAACGACCGGTTGCTGCAGGTAGCCGATAAGCAGACCTCTATCCTGGAAGCCTTCCGCATAGCCGATGATGTGTTGCGCCAGGGCGTCCAGGGCATTTCCGACCTTATTGCCGTGCCCGGATTGATCAACCTGGATTTTGCCGATGTCAAGACCATTATGAGCGATGCCGGTTCGGCTCTGATGGGTATCGGTAGGGCTACTGGGGAAAAAAGGGCTGCGGAAGCAGCCAGGATGGCCATATCCAGCCCTTTGCTGGAAACCTCCATTGAAGGGGCTCGCGGTGTGCTGCTAAATATTACCGGGGGCACCAACCTGGGGCTCCTGGAAGTTAATGAGGCGGCGGAAATCGTGGCCGCGGCGGCCGACCCGGAAGCGAACATAATTTTTGGTGCCGTCATTGATGAAAGCTTGAAGGATGAAATCCGCGTTACCGTCATTGCTACCGGTTTTGAAACCGTGCCGGCAGCCCAGAAAGAGGCAGCGGCAGCCCGGGATGTGGATCTCAATATTAAGCCCTTTAATATTGACGACCTGGACATACCGGCCTTCCTGCGGCGCAGGTAATTGTCTTTTAAACCTGTTACCTTTAGGGTAACAGGTTTTTTATTACCCATTAAATGACAAAATTTTCCATGAGGAGGTTATATAATAAGTTATAGTTATGAAACTGCCATAATACTCATATCATGGTAATAATTAGCCTAACCTCCGGGAAAGGGAGGCTGATCTACCTGTGGTTTATTTAGATGTCCTGCTGGCCATTAACCTGGTAATGGATTACTTAATCCTCTGGACGACGGCCAGGCTGGGACAGTTGGCGACAACCGGCTGGCGGCTGCTCGCCGGAGCAGCGGTAGGAGCAGTTTATTCCCTGGTCATCCTGTTTCCCGGTGGCGAGTGGGGTCAGTCTCTGCTTGTTAAGATTTTATTTTCCCTCGTTATGGTCGTGGCAGCCTTTTATCCTTTAAACGGGCGGCGGTTTCTCCAGGCCCTGGTCTATTTTTACCTGGCGGCCTTTGCCATGGGAGGGGCGATGCTGGGGGCTATTTACCTAACCGGCGGTGAGGCGGCAACACCGGTGATGGGGGGAATGATGGTTCTGTCCCAGAATATCCGTTACCCGTGGCTGCTGGCGGCCGTGGCTGCTGCCGGGCTGCTGGCCGTTCTTGGGACAAACTGGCTTAAAAAAAACTTCTGGCAGCAGGTACTGCGCCTTAAGGTGATCATAACCTTTGCCGGCCGGCAGCGGGCCTTAAAGGCCCTGGTTGATACCGGCAACAGCCTGCGCGATCCCCTTACCCAGAGGCCGGTAATTATTGTCGAATACAGCGCCCTTCAGGGCCTTCTCCCGGAAGAAATTATTAAACACTACAGCAGCCAGGAGGAGACCGACCTGGAAAGCCTGGTAAAGTCCCTGGCCGGCTCGCCCTGGGCGACAAGGCTCCACCTGCTACCATATCATTCCCTGGGCCGGAGCCATGGTATGTTGCTGGGCCTTAGACCCGACGAAGTAATTGTCATCACTAACGAACGCATGATTAAGATAAAAAACGTCATTCTGGGCCTGTACAGGGAAAGGCTGTCCACGGAGGGGAATTATTGCGCCTTATTACACCCAGATTTGCTACAAGCCAGTATGGGCCTCTAGGGGGGAGAGCTCGTGCGGGAGCTGTTTGTAATTGCTAAATTAAAAATCCAGGCGTTTTACAGCCACCTGGTAGCCAGGTTGAAATGGTTGGGCGAAGTTTTTTATGTCGGCAGCAGTGAAACCTTACCGCCCCCCCTTTCCAGCGATGAAGAATCCGACCTTCTCCTGCGCCTGGAGGACGGCGACGCCGGTGTAAAAACCGTCCTTATCGAGCGCAACCTGCGCCTGGTAGTCTACATCGCCCGCAAATTTGAAAATACCGGCGTGGGGATTGAAGACCTGGTCTCCATTGGTACCATCGGCCTTATTAAAGCTGTCAATACCTTTGATCCCAAGAAGCGCATCAAGCTGGCCACCTATGCTTCCCGCTGTATTGAAAATGAAATTTTAATGCACCTGCGGCGTAACAATAAAACACGGGCCGAGGTTTCTTTTGACGAGCCGTTAAACATTGACTGGGACGGCAATGAGCTTTTGCTTTCCGATGTCCTGGGGACGGAAAACGATATTATTTATAAATCCATAGAAGAAGAGATCGACCGCAAGCTCCTGCAGATGGCCATGCGGAAGCTCTCGGCCCGGGAGCGCAAGATTATGGAATTTCGCTTTGGCCTCCTGGACGGCGTGGAAAAAACCCAGAAGGAGGTAGCCGACATCCTGGGCATCTCCCAGTCCTACATTTCCCGCCTGGAAAAACGGATTATCAAACGCCTGCGTAAAGAGATCGCCAGGATGGAATAAAATGTCCGCCCTACTTTTTCCGGGAGCTTAAATAGCTCCCTTTATTTTGCCCTTTTGCCGGTCCCGTATAAAAGCCGGGAGGCATGGTAATAATTATGCCAGAGCCACCGTCAGGAGGTTTCTCGCCAGTGATGCTCAATAAAGTAGAAATTTGCGGTGTGAATACCTCCAAGTTGCCCTTGCTGACCAGCGAGGAGATGCGGCAGCTTTTTGAGGCCATGCAAAGGGGGGAACCGGAGGCCCGTGAAAAGCTCATTAAGGGTAATTTACGCCTGGTATTGAGTGTAATCCAGCGCTTTACCAACCGCGGCGAGTATGTCGACGACCTTTTCCAGGTGGGCTGCATCGGCCTGATGAAGGCCATCGATAACTTTGATCTGAGCCAGAACGTCAAGTTCTCCACCTACGCCGTACCCATGATCATCGGAGAGATCAGGCGTTACCTGCGGGATAATAACCCCATACGGGTCAGCCGTTCTTTAAGGGATATTGCCTACAAAGCTCTCCAGATAAGGGATGCGCTGGTAAATAAACTGGCCCGGGAACCTTCGGTAGCGGAAATAGCCAGGGAAATCAATCTCCCCCAGGAAGAAGTAATCTTTGCCCTGGATGCCATCCAGGAACCGGTATCCCTCTTTGAGCCCATCTACCATGACGGCGGCGATCCCATATATGTTATGGACCAGATAGGTGATGAAAAAAACCAGGATGGCAGCTGGCTGGAAAACATAGCCATCCGGGAAGCCATGAATAAATTAAACCCCCGGGAGCGCCTGATTTTATCCCTGCGCTTTTTTGAAGGTAAAACCCAGATGGAGGTGGCCGATGAAATCGGCATCTCCCAGGCCCAAGTTTCCCGGCTGGAAAAAGCTGCCTTGCAACATATGCGCAAGTATATATAAGAAGCCGGCAGCCGGCGGTTCGATTTCCTATTTACGGAGGTGGCAAGGAGTGTCTTTATTGAAGAAGTCGATATTATTCTTTGTCCTGGCCGGCTTATTATTCCTCGGCGGGGACGCGGCCTGGACGGGCAGAAAGACAGCAGTACCGGCCTATAATTCCCATAACTTAATCCGGCTCCACGTCATTGCCAACAGCGATACCGTTGCCGATCAGGAGCTAAAACGCCATGTCCGCGACGCCGTTCTCACCAGTATAGGCCGGAACCTGGCGGTAGCCGGGGATATCGGCGCCGCCCGGCGGCTGGTGAGCAGCAATCTGGCTGCCATTACCGCTGCAGCCGAGACCCAAATCCGGCAGGAAGGACAAAATTATACCGTGAGGACGGAATTCGGGGACTTTGCCTTCCCCACCCGAGCTTACGGGGATATAACTCTCCCGGCGGGAAACTACGAGGCCGTTCGTGTGGTGATTGGCGCCGGGAAAGGGGAAAACTGGTGGTGCATCCTGTTTCCACCTCTCTGCCTGGTAGATGTCACCGGTAAAGTAAATGCCGGCTTCTTTACCAGCCGGCAGGTAATGGCCGGGGAGGAAGGCCCGCCAAAAGTCCGATTGGGCTGGAAAATCCTAGAGATATGGCAATCCTCACGCCACCGCCTGGCGGGATTGCGGCCTTAAACCAGCAATGCTGGTTTTTCTTTTTTGGCCTTCGAGCTATATGTAGCTCATATAATTAAATATAACAGGAAGGCCCCGGGCTACAGCCGGAGGTGGTGACCGTGATCCGGGTGACCGAACTGCGCCAGCGGGAGGTAATTAATGTCATTGACGGGCGGCGGCTGGGGACAATTAAAGATATTGACCTGGACCTGGAGGCCGGACGGGTAAAAGCTTTAATCGTACCTGGACAGGGAGGCAGGTTTTTTTTCTTTTTCGGCCGGGAAGAAGATTTAATTATCCCCTGGGAAAATGTGGTTAAAGTAGGAGTTGATGTTATCCTGGTAGAAAGTTATAGCTGTACATCCCCCGTGCACCGGGAAAAGGCTTAAGGAAGGGCGGCCTTATGTTATAATAAAGGCGGGGGGATTCTTTTGGCGCCCTTTATCAGGGAGAACAAGGAAGGAATTGGTTACTGGCGGGTTGCCTTTTTAGAAGAGCAGGCGCCGGTGAAGGCTTTTTATAGCAGTCGTGCCGGTGGTGTCAGCCAGCCGCCCTATAGCAGCTTGAACCTGGGCTTGCATGTTGGCGATGAACCGGCAGCAGTGCTGGTCAACAGGCGAAGGCTGGCAGGGGTCCTGGACCTGCCCCTGGAGGGCTGGGTTGTCGGTGAGCAGGTCCACGGCAACAAGGTGGCCCTGGTGGCCCGGCAGGACGCCGGTCGGGGTGCCGTGGAACTGGCGGCGGCCCTGCCGGGTGTTGATGCCCTGGTGACGGCTGCACCGGGGATTACCCTGGTTGGCTTTTATGCCGACTGCGTTCCCCTTTACTTTGTTGACCCGGTAAAGGGTGTTATCGGCCTGGCCCACGCGGGCTGGAAAGGGACAGTTTTACAGGTGGGGAGCAAGGTGGTGGCCAGGATGGCAACTGAATTTAACAGCAACCCGGCTGACCTCCTGGCAGCTATCGGTCCGGCTGTAGGGCCCTGTTGCTACCAGGTAGATACGCGGGTGGCTGATGCGGTCAGGGAGCACCTCCCCTGGGCCGCTGAAGTTTTAATCCCGGATGGACCCGGCCACTACCGCCTGGACCTTCCCCGGGCCAATTTTCTGGAACTCCTGGCCGCCGGACTAAAGCCGGAACATATTGCCATAGCCGGTCTCTGTACCTGCTGCCAGGCAGATGCTTTTTTCTCTTACCGGGCGGCCGGTGGCCCCACCGGGCGCCAGGCGGCTTTATTATCCCTCTTGAGGTAGATACTATGAAGACAGCTTACAGTCCAGGCCTCCCGGCCCGGCCGCGGCAGCGCCGGCGGTGGAGGCGTATTATCTTGCCGGTACTGGGCTTGCTTCTTTTTACCCTTGTGGCCTGGTTGGGTTTTAAGGAGGCCTTCCAAGCTATTGCCTGGCACCTTTTAAAGGTCGAACGAGTTGATTACGGCGTCCTGGAGGACAATCTCTCTCTGGAGGTTTTTATTGCCAGGGAAGAGCAAGTTCTGATAGCCCCGGCGACAGGAACCCTGGTCCCGGTAGTCCCCGAAGGGGAACGGGTCCCGGTGGGAGCTACCATTGCCCGGATATTGCCAGTAGCCTCCACTCCGCCGGGGCAGGAAACCCTGGAAATCGAAGCCCCCTTTCCCGGCCAGGTTTCCTACCAAACCGATGGCCTGGAAAAGGCCATCCAGCCCGCCACCATTGGCAATATACAATATCAGGAACTAAAGCGCCTGGTGGAACTAGCCGCCCCGGTGACGGCTGGGGGTCAGGTGAAAGCCGGTACGGCCGTTGGCCGTCTGGTCAATAACCTGGCTCCCCTGGTAGTATATGCCCCCCTGGAAGAGTTTCCACCTGGCTGGCAGGCTGGCAAAAGAGTAACTCTTAAACTGCCGGGGGACGGGGACGAGGTGCGAGCCAGCATTACCCGGTTGCAGGATGAAGGTGAGCAAAAGGCCGTTCTCATGACTATCACTTCCTGGGATGAGCGCTGGCTGACCCCCCGTCGGCTGGAAGTAGCTGTGGTATTAAACCGTTACCGGGGCACAATATTACCTGCGGCTGCTTTGATTAACGGGCCGGGAGGGGCAAAGGGGGTCTACCTTCTGGCAGCGCGGGGAATCAAATGGCAGCCAGTTACCATTACAGGTCGGGTAGGGGATAGGGTAGCCGCCCAGAACCTGGAAGCCGGCGCGGAAGTCATTGTCAACCCGGGTCTGGCCCGGTGGCTGGTAAAGTAGCGGTGTTACATTTCGCCAGTTCAGCAGGATTCATTATAAAGATGTAGAAATTAAAGAGGATTGACGGAGGAAAAAAGATGGTCAACCTGGCAGAAAATATCGCTTTGGTACGGGAAAGGATAGCCGCTGCCGCCCGCCGCAGCGGGCGGCAGCCGGAAGAGATAACCCTGGTGGCGGTGACCAAAACCATTTCCCCGGAACGTATTCAGGAGGCCGTAAGTTTGGGCCTCAAAGACCTGGGAGAAAACCGGGTCCAGGAACTCCTGGCCAAGCAGCCCTACATAAGCGGTGTCAGCTGGCACCTCATCGGTCATCTCCAGCGCAATAAAGCCCGCCAGGTATGGGATAAGGTAACCCTGATCCATTCGGTCGACAGCCTGGAACTAGCCCGGGAACTGGACAGGCGGGCCGCGGTTGCCGGTCGCCGGGTTAACATCCTCGTGGAGGTTAATGTGGCCGGCGAGGAGAGTAAATTCGGCCTGGCACCCGAGGCGGTAATCCCTTTCATCCGGGAGCTCACAGGGTTTACCGGCCTGCACGTCCTGGGCCTGATGACGGTAGCTCCCCTGGTAGATGATGCCGAAGAGGTGCGGCCGGTTTTTCGCCGACTGGCAGGCTTACGGCGGGAGGTGGAAGCCCTGCACCTGCCGGGAGTAGACATGCGTTACCTTTCCATGGGTATGACCAACGATTTTGAAGTAGCCATTGAAGAAGGAGCCAACATGGTGCGAATAGGCACGGCCATCTTTGGCGCCCGGGTATAATTAATCTGCGGCGGAGGTGAGGGATATGGCCTTTTGGGATAGTTTACTTAACTGGCTGGGTTACGGCCACGAAGAAGGTTCCCAGGGCACATACAATCAGGTCAAGGAATGGGAATTGCCCCCGGCCCCATCTAGCCCCGGTAAAGCTAAACTGGTAAGCTTGCCGACGGCGCGCCAAACTTTACGCTTGGTAATTGCCCGGCCCCAGTCCTTTGACCAGGCGGCAGCTCTGGCGGAAAACTTGAAAAACTACCGGCCGGTAATTGTCAATGTCGAAGCCCTGCCGGTTGACGAGGCGCGGCGGATTGTCGACTTTCTAAGCGGGGCTACCTATGCCCTGGGGGGACGGGTGCGCCGGGTAACGAGCGGCATCTTTTTATTTACTTCCAGCAATATTGATTTGAGCGGTGACCTGGAAGAACAGGTGGCGGGCGGTATCAGCTGGTTGGAAGCAGCTGGCCGTAAATAGCAGGGAGGATTAAATGTTATGGAGGGTAATATTGGCTTTCTGGGTGCCGGCGCCATGGGGGAGGCCCTGATTCGCGGCCTGTTGCAGAGCCGCCAGATACCTGCGGCAAGGATCCTGGCCTGGGACATCCGGCGGGAAAGGCTGCAGGAACTGGAGGGTACTTATGGCCTGCAGACCGTGGTCGGCAGGGAAGAGCTGGCAGCAAGGGCGGATATTCTTATCCTGGCTGTCAAACCACAAAACGTGAAGGAGGCCCTGGGTGGCCTTATAGTCGGAAAGGAAAAACTGGTAATATCGATCATTGCCGGCGTTACCCTGGCCAGGCTGGCCTCTTACCTTGGGGAAGTGCCGATAGTGCGGGTGGTACCTAATACCCCCGCCCTGGTAGGGGAGGGCATGACTGCCCTGGCGGCCAACAAATTTGTGCAGCCGGAAGCTCTGGAGAAAGCTCTGGCCATTTTCCGCTCCGTCGGCCGGGCTATAGTTTTACCGGAGGAACAGCTCAATGCCGTCACCGGTTTAAGCGGCAGCGGGCCGGCCTATATTTATATGCTTATTGAAGCCATGGCCGACGGTGGCGTGCGCCAGGGACTTGCCCGGTCGGTGGCTTTAGAGCTGGCGGCCCAGACCGTCCTGGGAGCGGCGCGGATGGTACTGGCCACCGGCGAGCATCCGGGGGTTCTGAAGGATAAAGTGACTTCGCCGGCGGGGACCACTATTGCCGGCCTGACTGTTCTGGAAGACCGGGGTGTGCGGGGAGCCATTATCCGGGCGGTAGAGGCAGCCACCTTGCGCGCCGAGAGCTTAAGTAAGGAGTAGAGTTCATGCAAACTTTATTACTGCTAATCCGAACTGCCTTTGAAGTACTAAATTGGCTGATTATTGCCCGTATCCTCATATCCTGGTTTCCCCATGACCCCTATCATCCTGTTATGCGCTTTATCTACGAAGTTACAGAACCGGTCCTGGCCCCCTTTCGCCGCCTCATGCCGCGTACCAGTATCCCCATTGACTTTTCCCCTATAATAGCGGTCCTGGTTTTACAGCTGGTAGAACGCTTGCTCATCAGTTTTATTCTGCACCTGGGATAGGAGGGGGATACAGTGCTGACGCCGCTGGACATCAACAAAAAAGAATTCCACCGCTCCTTTCGCGGCTACAGCTGCGAAGAGGTCGATGAATTCCTGGAACAGGTCTTGCGGGACTACGGCCAGGTTTACCGGGAAAACCAGGAGTTACGGGAGAAAAACCTGCGCCTGGCGGAGGAACTGGAGCGCTATAACAAACTGGAGCAAACCCTTAAAGATGCCCTGATCATGGCCCAGCAAACGGCCGATGAGATGCGCCAGAACGCCCAGCGGGAAGCCGGCCTCATTGTCCAGGAGGCGGAGAATAAAGCTAGGGAGATTTTAAACCAGGCCCGGCTGCAGGTGGAAAAGGCCGAGCGCTACCGGAGCGACCTGGAAGCTATGGCCGCAGCCTTTAAAACGCGACTGCGTTCTTTCCTTCAGGCCCAGCTGGAACTCCTGGCCGCTGAGGAGGCAGCAGCTTCTACTGTTGCTGATAGCCAACCGGGCGAGGAAACTATTTTTGAAGAGTTTAAGGAGTGACGACGTTAAGTGGATTATAGCAAAACCTTGAATCTTCCGCGGACCGATTTTCCCATGCGGGCCAACTTGCCCCAGCGGGAGCCGGAGATCCTCAAATTCTGGGAAGAACAAGATATTTACCGACAGGTACAGGAAGCCAACAAAGGCAAACCCAAATTTATTCTCCATGACGGGCCGCCCTATGCCAACGGCCATATTCATCTGGGGCATACTTTAAATAAAATCCTCAAAGACATCATCGTTAAATATCATTCCATGAACGGCTACGATGCGCCCTATGTCCCGGGATGGGATACCCACGGCCTGCCCATTGAGCAGCAGGCCATTAAAGACCTGGGGCTCAACCGTCGGGCCATTGATGTCGTAGAGTTCCGCAACCGCTGTCGCGATTACGCTTTAAAATACGTCAACATCCAGCGGGAGGAATTCAAACGCCTGGGTGTCCGGGGCGACTGGGAACACCCCTATCTTACCCTGGAGCCGGAATACGAGGCCATCCAGATCGGCGTCTTTGGGGAGATGGCCAAAAAAGGTTATATCTATAAGGGGCTTAAGCCGGTCTACTGGTGCACCGATTGCGAAACGGCCCTGGCCGAAGCCGAAGTCGAATACGGCGAGAAGCGTTCGCCCTCTATTTATGTCAAATTCCCCGTAATCGATGCCCGCGGCCTTTTTGAGGCGGAGGGAAGCTCTGTCGTCATCTGGACGACAACGCCATGGACCCTACCGGCCAATGTAGCCATTGCCCTGCACCCGGAATTCAAGTACGTCCTGGTCCAGGTGGGGGATGAACGTTACCTCATGGCAGAGGAGCTTTACCGCCAGGTATTTGAATTGCTGGCAATTAAAGATTACCAGGTGGTGGCTGCCTTCACCGGTGCCGAACTGGAAGGGGTCGTCTGTCGCAACCCCCTTATGGAGAGGGATTCGGTCGTTATCCTGGGCGAACACGTTACCCTCGAACAGGGTACCGGCTGCGTCCACACGGCCCCAGGCCATGGCCTGGAGGACTACGAAGTAGGCATGCGCTATAACCTGCCGGTGCTCTCACCCCTGGATGACCGGGGCTACTTTACCCCCGAAGCTGGACAGTTTGCCGGCCTGTTCATTGAAGATGCCAATAAAGCCGTGGTTAAGGAGCTGGAAGCCAGGGGGGCGCTGTTGCATTTCGCCTTTATCAAGCACCAGTACCCCCATTGCTGGCGCTGCAAGCATCCTGTTATCTTCCGGGCCACGGAGCAGTGGTTTGCTTCCATTGACGGTTTCCGCCAGCAGGCCCTGGCTGCCATTAAAGAAGTAAAGTGGATTCCGGCCTGGGGCGAAGAACGTATTTACAACATGGTGGCCGAGCGCAGCGATTGGTGTATCTCCCGCCAGCGGACCTGGGGCGTACCCATTCCTATCTTTTACTGCGTAGACTGCGGCAAAGAAATTATCAACGACGCCACTATCAGCCATCTACAGAAACTTTTCCGGGAATTCGGTTCCAATGTGTGGTTTGCCCGGGAGGCGCAGGAGCTGGTGCCGGAAGGGTTGAAATGCCCTGCCTGCGGTGGCCGTAAATTCCGCAAGGAAACGGATATCATGGACGTATGGTTTGATTCCGGTTCCAGCCACGCCGCCGTGCTCACCACCAGGCCGGAACTGGGCTGGCCGGCTGACCTGTACCTGGAGGGCAGTGACCAGCACCGGGGTTGGTTTAACTCCTCCCTGTCGACGGCAGTGGCCACCCGGGGCCGGGCTCCTTACCACCAGGTTCTGACCCATGGTTTCCTGGTAGATGAGGAAGGACGCAAGATGTCCAAATCCCTCGGTAACGGCATCGACCCGGCGGATGTCATCCGGGAAAAGGGGGCCGATGTCCTGCGTCTGTGGGTGGCTTCGGCCGATTACCGGCGGGATGTAGCTGCATCACCCGGCATCATGCAGCAGCTGACCGAGGCTTACCGTAAAATCCGCAATACCTGCCGGTTCCTGCTGGCCAATCTTTACGACTTTGATCCCGGAAAAGATAAGGTAAGCCGGGAGGAAATGCTGGAAATAGACCGCTGGATAATGGATAAACTCCAGCGCCTGGTGGCCAGGGTCACGCAAGCCTATGAAGATTATGAGTTCCACGTGGTCTACCATATCATCCACAATTTCTGTGCCGTAGATTTAAGTGCTATTTACCTGGATATCATCAAGGACCGCCTCTATACCTGGCCGGCCGCCTCAAAAGGGCGGCGTTCGGCCCAGACGGTCCTTTATGAAACCATTAACGTGCTGGTACGACTGTTAACGCCGATACTCGCCTTTACCACGGAAGAAATCTGGCGTTATCTGCCGGCAACCCCCGGCAAGCCCATCAGTGTCCAGCTGGCCGGCTGGCCGCAGGTGCAGGATGCATTCCTGGATGACGAGCTGCAGGCCCGGTGGGATAAGATTTTGCAGGTACGCGATGTTGTTACCCGCGCCCTGGAAAGAGCCCGCCAGGAGCAGGGCCTGGGCAATTCCTTAAATGCCGCCGTCCACCTTTACTCTGATTCCGGGTTGTACCGGTTCCTCCAGTCCCTGGAGGGGGAGCTGGCGACCATTTTCATTGTTTCCCAGGCCGTTTTGCACGCTCCGGGAGAAGAAGCTCCGGCCACGGCCTTTGCCGCCGAAGACCTGCCCGAACTCAAGGTCGTGGTCGAGAAGGCCCCCGGTGAAAAATGTGAACGCTGCTGGATGGTCAGCTCTACCGTAGGCCGGGATAGCGATCATCCCACTCTGTGCGAGCGCTGTGCAGCCGTTTTGCGCCAGGCTTAAAATACAGCCATAAAAACAGAAGAACTGGCTATACTAAAAAAGCGGTTAACTTGCTGCCCAAAGATCGAGGCAGAAGTAATAAGAGGAAAGGAAGGGCAGGGACGGTGAGGCTATTCCAGGCAGAAGACTTTTTGCCCGTGGAAGTTCCGGTGGGGGTTTCCGGCCGCCATATCCATCTCTGCCGGGAGGATCTCGAGGCCCTTTTTGGACCCGGTTATGAACTGACATTGTACCGGGAGCTCAGCCAGCGGGGGGAATTTGCCGCCAGGGAAACAGTTACCATCGTCGGCCCGCGCGGCGTTCTGGAGGGTGTACGGGTTTTAGGTCCGGTCCGGCCTTACTCCCAGGTGGAAATAGCTATGACCGACGGTTTCCGCCTGGGATTAAAGCCGCCAGTAAGGGAATCCGGCGACCTGGCTGATACGCCCGGCATAGCTGTGGTCGGTCCGGCCGGCGCCATCAACCTGCGCCGGGGGGTCATTCTGGCCGCCCGCCACATCCATATGGAAGAAGACCGGGCCAGGGCCCTCCACCTCCATGACGACCAGCTGGTCCGGGTTTGGGTGCCCGGGATAAGGGGCATGATCTTAGATAACGTTATTATCCGGACCAGCCCCCACTACCGCCTGGAGCTGCACCTGGATACCGACGAAGCCAATGCCGCCCTGCTGTCCGGCGGCGATAAAGTCAAAATCCTGCGTCCTTGAAGCAGGATTTTTTATTTTGGGTACGGGGAAAGCTATAAAGGAGTTTTTTAGGAGGAGTAAACCCTATTGGTTGATAATGAAAAGACAGCCGTTTTTCTGGCCGAAAAGATGCAGCAATTAATAACCGCCATAGAAAAAGCCAGCATCGCCGAGTGGATAGAACTCTACCGCCGGCCCTGGCGGCTCCTGTACCTCAACTTTGCCGCCGGGGTGGCCAGGGGCCTGGGTATAGCTGTGGGTTTTGCCATCCTGGGCGCCATTGTGATCTATATCATCCGCGAGCTGGCCCTGCTCAACCTTCCGGTCATCGGTAAACTCATTGCGGAAATTGTCCGCATGGTCCAGCAGGAGGTTTATTAAACTGGGAGGCTTTCATATGGATGCAAAATCCTTAAAGCATTTTCGCAGGAAATTGCTGGAAGAAAAGAAAAAGCTGCAGGAACAAATAGATTCCTTTAACAGCGGGGGATTGCGGGAGCCCCTGCTGGAGTCCACCCAGGAACTGTCCCGTTACGATAACCACCCCGGGGATCTCGGCAGTGAGGAATTCGAGCGCGGCAAAGACCTGGCTTTGAGGGATAACGCCCGTATCCAGCTGCAAAAGATAGACGATGCCCTGGAAAGCATCCAGGATGGGACCTACGGCTACTGCCGGGTGTGCGGTCGGGAGATACCCCGGGAACGGCTGGAGGCCATACCCGAGACAACCCTGTGTCTGGAGTGTCGTAAAAAAATGGAAGGGGCAGGAGACATCAACCATCGGCCCATCGAGGAGCAGGTTATCCTGCCTCCCTTTGGCGGCCAGGTCTCCGATCCCTATCAAAAGCACCCGGACGAGGAGGAAGCCCTCATGTATGATGGGGAAGATACCTGGCAGGACCTGGCCCAAACTATTGAACACGCCTCCGAATCCCGTAGCGGCGCCTACTTCGGCCCTCTGGATCTGGATGAAGACCAGGGCTATGTTGAGCCGGTAGATGGCATCCCCTATTTTAAGGGTGCCGAAGGTATGTTTTATGAAGATACCGGGGCCTACATTGATGATGAAGGGTCTCCGGAGGAAAAGGTAATTGGCGATGCTGGCTGGGACCGGGTGGTGCGTGATGGAGACGAAATAGATAGTTAGTCATAGGGTATAGTTTCCAGGGTATCATTGGCCTTGCCAAAGGAAAAGACGGTGGTGGTATCCTTTTCCGGCAGCAATCGTTGAAAATCGCCGCAGTTGGTATCCAGGCCGTTCCTGGTGATGTGAATGGTCTCCAGCTTGCAGAAACCGGCCCCATCGTGGTGGACGCAGATATCTACCTCACAGTATATGCGGAGCAAAGTAAATCCCTCCTCCGAAAATAACTCTATCGCAGGCTGGCATTGTCTCGCTCGCTACCTGTGCCCTTGTGGAGCGCTCAGCACTCACTAAACTCAGGTACCTCCAAAGGTAGTGCGACTGCAAAAACCCAAGAACTGGTTGCTGTAACTTGGTTACTGTGAGTGCTGGGCCGCTTATTCGGCATCCTTGCCTTTAGAACTCGGCCGAAGGCCTCTTTGTTTTCGGCCCCGCTTATCATCCCTGGAGCTTCGCCTGGGCTGCTTCGCCACTCGGTAGAAGCTCACTCGCTCCAGACAAAAGCCACCCCTCAAAAGTAGTTTACCCATAACGGCTGACGTGGTATGATAGAGAACTAGAGAATGGGGGAGAAGTTTATGCACAAGGCTTTGACCATTGCCGGATCCGATTCCGGGGGCGGAGCCGGTATTCAGGCCGACTTGAAGACCTTTGCCGCCCTCAAAGTTTACGGTTCCAGTGTGATCACTTCTGTGACGGCACAGAATACCTTGGGGGTGCAGGGGACCTTCGACCTGCCGCCGGAATTTGTCGGCCGGCAGATGGATGCCGTTTTAAGCGATATCGGTGCGGATGCCGCCAAAACCGGGATGCTGGCCAATGCCGGTATTATCGAAGTCGTAGCTGCCAAGGTTAAAGAGTACGGAATAAAGAATCTGGTCATTGACCCGGTAATGGTGGCCAAGAGCGGCGATCTCCTGCTGGCCCGGGAAGCGCGCCAGGTTTTGCAGAAAAAA
Organism: Moorella sp. E308F; assembly: GCF_006538365.1. NCBI lineage: Bacteria > Bacillati > Bacillota > Clostridia > Neomoorellales > Neomoorellaceae > Neomoorella > Moorella sp. E308F. The sequence goes on from NZ_BJKN01000002.1 coordinate 29,569, forward strand.
CTGTTTCCCCTGGCCCTGGTCATTACCCCTAACCTGGATGAAGCCGGCGTTCTCACGGGGCGCGAGATTAGCAGTGAAGATGAGATGGTAGCTGCAGCCCGGGAGTTACATGACCAGGGCGTACCCTATGTTTTAGTAAAGGGAGGGCACCTGGCCGGTGCGGCAACTGATATTCTCTTTGACGGCCGGGAAGTCCGGCGTTTTTCCGCTCCCCGCCTGGATAACCGCCACACTCACGGGACGGGCTGTACCCTGTCGGCAGCCATCACCGCTTTCCTGGCCCGGGGTTTGACGGTACCCGCAGCGGTAGCGGCGGCCAAGGAGTATATCCAGACGGCCATCAGCCAGGCCCTTGCCGTAGGTCAGGGCTGCGGGCCGGTACACCACCTGGCACCTTATTATTCCTGGGGGGATTGAGCGTGCCCTTTTTGTTGCTGGTAGCTCTGGTCCTGGGCATTGACCAGTTGAGCAAGTATATTATCCGGGTCAATTTCCAGCCCAATGAGAGCCTGCCGGTAATCAATTCAGTTTTTCATTTAACTTACGTCAATAATCCCGGGGCGGCCTTTGGCCTCCTGGCCTATAAAACACCGGTTTTTGTGACCGTGACCCTGCTGGTGGCGGTTGTCATCCTGGTGGCCTACCGCTTCCTGCCTCCGGACCGCATCCTCTTGCGCCTGGCCCTGGCCCTGATGCTGGGCGGCGCCCTGGGTAACCTCATTGACCGCCTGCGCTTTGGTTATGTAGTTGACTTCCTTGATTTCCGCATCTGGCCGGTTTTTAACCTGGCTGACATGGCTATCGTTGGCGGCGTTATTCTCCTCTGCTGGGAACTTTTGGGGCCGGCAGGTGAACAGGGGAAGAGCCTGTGAGCCGTCGCATAGAGCTGGAAGTCACCCCGGAAGACAGGGGAAAACGGCTGGATTCCTGGCTGGCCGGGAAGCTGGAAGGGGTATCCCGTTCCCGCGTCCAGCAACTGCTGGATGCCGGCAAGGTTGCTTTCTCCGGAGGGGGAAGGCCGAAAGCCAATTACCGCCTGCGGGGTGAGGAAAAAATCCAGGTCAACCTGCCGGAGCCGGTGCGGCTGGAGGTAAGACCTGAACCCATCCCCCTGGACATCCTGTACGAAGATGAGGATGTTATTGTCGTCAACAAGCCCCAGGGCATGGTCGTCCACCCGGCTCCCGGCAATGAACATGGCACCCTGGTCAATGCCTTATTGTACCACTGTGGTGATCTGTCGGGTATAAACGGCGTCCTGCGGCCGGGCATAGTCCACCGCCTGGATAAAGATACCTCCGGCATCCTGGTGGCAGCTAAAAATGATGCGGCCCACCTGGGCCTGGCGGCCCAGGTAAAGGCCCATAGCATGAAAAGGGTTTATCTGGCCCTGGTCCACGGGGTAGTAACCGAGCCCCGCGGCCGTATTGAGGCGCCCATTGGCCGGCACCCTGTCGACCGGCAGCGCATGGCGGTTACTGACAAAAATTCCCGGGAGGCCATCACCCATTACCGGGTTCTAGAGCAGTTTGACCGGTATACTTTGCTGGAGGCGCGACTGGAGACGGGGCGCACCCACCAGATCCGGGTGCACATGGCCTTCCTGGGTCATCCGGTGGTAGGTGACCCCAAGTACGGCCCCCGCCGCTGCCCCTTTGACCTGCCGGGGCAACTCCTGCATGCCGGTTGCCTGGGTTTTAACCACCCCGTACGAGGCGATTACCTGGAGTTTACGGCACCGCCGCCGCCGATTTTTTTACGGGTTCTGGAAAACTTAAGGCGGGAGAAAAGGGGAGAGGGTAGATAAGATGCCTGACGGATGGGTTACTGTGGCCGTGAAGGAGAGGGTAGAAGCCCTGATGATCCAGGGTTTACTGGCGGCCGCCGGCCTGCCGGTGCGCCTGCTGGGAGAGCCCTTGGGAAACATTTACGGTTTAAATATAGGCCCCCTGGGGCTGGTCCAGGTTCAGGTGCCGGCGGGGGCTGCCGGGCAGGCGCGGGACATCCTGGCGGCAAGATTCCGGGGTGAAGCAGCCCATGACCGGTAAACATCAGAACCGCCTCAACGACCTCGACGGCCGGGAATGGCTGTACTGGACCGACACCCTCTACATTACCACCTATCCCCCCGATGCTACCCATCCTTTACGCAAACAACACGGGGCTATGAAGCCACCGGAGGTCATGGCGGAAATTATCCGTTTTTTTACTAAAAAAGATGAACTCGTCCTGGACCCCTTTGCCGGCGTGGGGGGAACCCTCCTGGGGGCGGCCCTGGCCGGGCGGCCGAGTCTTGGTTTTGAACTCGACCCCCGCTGGGTAGCCATCTACCGGGCCATCCAGAGCGATTTTATCATTGCGAATGGGGTTATCTGTCGCCGGGAAGAGGCGGTTGCCGGTGGGGAACCCCTGACCGGGGAAATGCGCGAGGGCGACTGTCTGTCCCTGCTAAAGGAATTACCCTCCGCATCTGTTCCGGCGGTAATTACCGATCCTCCTTACGGGATTAACCATGGCGCTACAGGCTTCAGTAAGGAGACCAACTTTAATATGCTTTCTCCTTGGCTGGAAAATGACCTGGGCCGGGCCCCTGACCTGCCCAGTTTCCTGGGGCGCCTGCAGGAAATCGGGCAGGAGATCCGGCGGGTACTCATGCCCGGCCGCTACCTGGTCATGCTGGTGGGGGATCGTTACCAGCAGGGAGAATATGTTCCATTGGGCTTTTTAGTGGCCCAGGCCATGCGTGAGATCGGTTTCAAATTTAAAGGGCTGAAGATCTGGTCCAACAAGGCCACCCGCCGCCACCTTAAGCCCTATGCTATAAAATCAGTCTTCGTACCCAATATCACCCACCAGAACATCCTTATCTTGCGGAAGGAATGAAGCAAAGTTGATGCAACTACTGGCTGTCGGGGCCCAGGTGGGTGCCCTGTTTTTCTATGTCCTTTTGGGTTTCCTGGGGCGCCAGCGTAAGATTTTAACCGCCCAGGGCGACAAAGTCATTTCTGACATTATTTTTTACTTTACCATGCCTGCCCTTACCATCACCTCCATGAACCTCAAGGTTTCCGGCCAGGAATTAACAAACGCCTTTCTGATCCTGGCCGCCGCTGTGGTACTGGTCCTTGGATCCTACGCCTTGTGCGCCCTGGCAGGGGCCTGGCTGCGCCTGCCCTTAAAGACGAATTATGCCTTTCGCTTTACCACCGCCTTCGGCAATGTGGCCTACCTGGGCTTCCCGGTGGCCTACATTCTCTGGGGCCAGCTGGGGGTCTTTTATGCAGCCATGTATGCCCTGGGCCACAATGTCCTCTTCTGGACTTTAGGTGTCTGGTTAATGCAGGATCACCAGGAACACAAAGGCCTCGACTGGCGCCAGATTTTGAACATCAATGTCCTGGCCATTATCCTGGGCCTGGTCCTGGCCCTCTTCCATTTCCAGCTGCCGCCCCTTATTTTCCGTCCCCTGGATGGGCTGGGCCAGGCTACCATACCCCTGGCCCTCTTCCTGGTGGGTTCCATGCTGGCCGAATCTCCTATCCGTACCCTGGCCGGCAAAAAGATAGTTTACCTTATAGTGGCAGTCAGGTTGATAATCTTACCCCTCCTGGCCCTAGGGGCTATGTTCCTTGTCCCGGGCTGGGATAAGAATGTCCGCCTGCTGGTGATTATGGAGATGGCCATGCCAGCAGCTGCCATTGCCCCGGCTGTGGCGCGGAAGTATGACGGCGATTACAACCTGATCTCCGAAGGGGTGGTGGCTACCACCCTGGTTTCCCTGTTAACCATCCCTCTCTGGGCCTGGTTGTTAAATTACCATATATTGACATAAAGTTCCATTTTTCTGGCAGGAAAATCCAGCATGGGTGTCATATATTACCAGTTAAATAATGGTTAATACTAAAAACTGGAAGAGGTGACACCCGTGGCCAAAAAACCTAAAAATGCCCCGGCTCCCAAGATAACTAAAGTTAAAGTAACAGGAAAACTGGATTCCCTTACCGACCTGCTTAAATTACGTTTATTCGAGTACTCGCCCCAATCGATGGACGAGCTAGTCCAGGAAGCGCAGCAGCACCTGCTGACCAGCCATAATCTGGCCAAGATCCAGAAAAACGTGAACCGCTGCTTGACCAAGAACCCCTGCTTTCGCAGTGAAGGCAAGGGATTGTGGTGCCTGCGCCTGGACGGATTGAAGGAAAACGATGCCGCTCACCGCGTCCTTCAGGCCCATGGAGATGCCCTGCGTTTAAGTGAAATCAACGCGGAGTTAAAGGAAGCCGGCAAGCCGGAAGTACCGGGAGAACAAAAGCTGGTAGCCGATGGCCGTTTCTTGCGGCTAAAAGACGGCCGCTGGGGCCTCATCCACTGGGCCTATGTCGAACCGGAGCCGGCGGGAGATAAGTCCCCGCTCCAGCCGGTAAATGCGGCCGGGCCTACCGGTAACGGCCAGGAAACGCAGTCTCCGGGATCTCCAACCAGAACAGCGCCAGGCAAGGGCGGCAGTGGTCCCCAGTTAGTGGAAATGCCCCGGGCCGGCGAGCAGATTCTCCCCCTGGCCAAACCGGCACCAGCGGCTAAAGAAGGCGATTTTTGGGACAAGTTATTCCCCCTGAAGCACACCGGCGAGAAGGCGTCGCCACCGGCGGCCCCGAAATTTACGCCGGTAAAGAACGCCACCGTGGAACCGCCGGCCTGGGAGGAAATAGCCGCCGGGGCCGAAGCCGCCGCCCTCACTCTGGAAACAGAAAAGTTAACCCCGGCCCCCAAGGAATTTAGCCTCATTAACGGCGGTAAGGCTGCCGCCGGCCGCCAGGTGGAGCAAAAGGATGAAGAAAAAGAAAAGCTGCGCCAGGAAATAGAAGACCTGCGCCAGGAGAATAAAAACCTGTTAAGCGATCTGGAAAAACTCCACCGGCGTAAGGAAGAATTGCGCCAGGAGCTCACCCAGATAGAAGAACAGCTGGTAAACTTAAGGGTTGAGCGGGATACCTTGAAGAAAAGGGTCAGCCACCTGGAGACCCGCCTCATGCAGCTCCAGGGAACCCTCAATAAAACCGTCAGCGATGCCCAGGCCGAACAGGCGCGCCTGAAGCAACAGCTGCGGGAGCAGGAATACCGCCTCCAGACGACTCTCATCGCCAATGAAGACCTGGAACGGACGGTGGCCGACCTGCAGAAGGAACGGCAAGAGTTAAAACGCCAGCTCGCCTTCTGGCCGGTGCGCCTGGCCTTACGCCTGGCGGCTCTCTTCGGTTTTAGCCTGCCCCGGGAGAGGACGCGGGCCAGGGCCTACAGCCGCTAGGCCCTTGCTAAAAATGGCAATCATGGCTTATAATATTATTAAACTTCACCCCGGCGAAAGCGGGGTATTTTTATTGAGGCAGGGTGGATTGGCTTTGACGGATGTTGTCCGGGCGCGGGGCCTGGTAAAGAAATATAACGGTTTTACGGCTGTCAAGGGGATAGATTTTACGGTCCGTCCCCGGGAGTGCTTCGGCTTTTTGGGACCCAACGGCGCTGGAAAAACCACCACCATCAAAATGATCCATTGTTTTACCCCTGTGACTGCGGGTAGTTTGGAAGTGCTGGGCTATGACGTGCGCCGCCGGCCGCGGGAAATTAAGGCCCGGCTGGGGGTAGTATCCCAGGAGGATAATCTGGACCCGGAGTTAACAGTAAAGGAAAACCTGTTTCTCTATGCCGGCTATTTCGATATCCCCCGGGGGGAGGCCCACAAACGCGTCCAGGAACTCATGGCCTTTGCCGGCCTGGAGGAAAAGGCCCATATTGAGGTCGAGCACCTTTCCGGGGGTATGAAGCGGCGCCTGGCCATTGCCCGGGCCCTGGTAAATAAACCGCAGCTTTTAATTTTAGATGAACCCACCACCGGCCTGGACCCGGAAGCCCGCCACATGATCTGGGAGAAATTGCGCCAGCTAAAAGCGGCCGGTGTAACCCTAATTCTCACTACCCACTACCTGGAGGAGGCGGCCCAGCTGTGCGACCGGCTGGTCATTATGGACCGGGGGATAATCCTGGAAGAGGGGTCGCCCGGAGAGCTGGTCGAGCGCCATGTCGGCCGGGAAGTCCTGGAACTGGCACCGGTAGACGGCGAAGCCGGGTCCATTTTAACCCTGGTGGGTGGCAGCATCCTGGCCCACCAGACCATAGGCCGGACCCTGTATTTATATACCAGCGACGGCCGCGAAGTCTGGCGGCAGGTCCAGGGCTTAAACAGTAAATTCAGCCATATGAGGTTAAGGCCGGCGACCCTGGAAGATGTTTTCCTTAAGCTAACCGGGAGGGGCCTGAATTAATAAGATGGATATCTCTTACCGTGCCTGGAAAGTTTTCTGGCGTAATTTTGTCGTCTTTCGCAAAACATGGCTGACCAATATTATGTTCAATTTCCTGGAACCACTCCTTTATCTTGCAGCCATGGGTTACGGTATGGGCTATTACATTCCGGCCATCAATGGTATGAGCTACCTCCAGTTTCTAGCCCCGGGGCTGATTGCCTCTTCGGCCATGTGGGCTACGGCCTCCGAGTGTACCTATGACAGCTTTGTCCGCATGAAGTTTCAAAAGACCTACCATGCCATTGTGGCGACCCCGGTGAGCTTGGATGAGGTAGTGGTGGGGGAAATGCTTTTTGGGACCTTTAAGAGTGTCCTCTATGGTACGGTAATTTTACTGGTGATTTCCCTTCTTGGCCTGGTGCAATCGCCAGCGGCCTTGCTGGTGCCCCCGGTCCTGGTGTTATGCGGCTTTGCCTTTGCCGAACTGGGGATGATCTGGACCGGCCTGGTACCTAAGATTGATACCTTCAGCTACTTTTTCACCCTGATTATTACCCCCATGTTTCTTTTTGCCGGAGTTTTCTTTCCCCTGGATGCCCTGCCGTTAATCGTCCAGCGTCTGGCCTGGCTGATCCCCCTTTACCATGTGGTGGAGCTGGTACGGCCCCTGGTCCTGGGGCAGTTAAGTCCGGAACTCCTGGTCCATGTAGCCTGGCTGGTAGTTTTTATTGCCATTTTTTTCTACCCGCCCCTTTACCTCTTGCGTCGGCGTTTAACGGGCTAGCAGGTTGTCCCGGAAGGGAGAATATGTTATCCTGGGTATAAGGTTAAAAAAGGGGGGCAATAACCATCGTAACCCTCGGCACTTTATTCAGCCCTTACGCATGGATACTCATTATCCTGGCGGCGATAATCATCTTTGGTCCCAAAAGGTTGCCGGAACTCGGTCGCGGCCTGGGCCGGACCATCAACGAATTTAAAAAAGGCCTCAAGGCTGACGACAATCCGGAGAAGAAATAGGGCATCCCATCCCCTGTACGGAGGTGGCAAAATGCTAAGCCGGCCTTTACTGGCCATAGACATCGGCGGCGGCACCCAGGATATCCTGCTCTACCGTCCGGACCAGCCCCTGGAAAACTGCGTCCAGCTCATTTTACCCTCGCCAACAGTAATCTGCGGCCGGCAGGTGGAGGCAGCCACAGCCGCCCGCCGGGACGTCTTCCTTACCGGTTACCTTATGGGTGGTGGAGCCCTGGTAGGAGCTTTGCGCCGCCACCTGGCTGCCGGTTTAAAAGTCTATGCTACGGCCGCAGCAGCGCGGACGGTTTATGACGACCTGGATAGGGTGCGGCAACTGGGCATTGAAATAACCGAAGAACCGCCCGGGGATGCAGTAACCATTAAGACGGGCGATGTTGATCTTGATACCCTGGCCGGTAGCCTGGCTCCCTATGGCGTCAGCCTTCCAGCGGAAGTGGCCATAGCCGTCCTGGATCACGGCGAGGCGCCGAAAGGCACGAGCGACCGCTTCTTTCGTTTTCAGCACTGGCAGCGCTTTGTTGCCGGCGGCGGCCGCCTGGCAGACCTGCTTTACCGGGAGCCGCCGCGTTATCTAACCCGGATGCAGGCCGTACAGGAGCAGGTACCGGGGGCCTGGCTCATGGACACCGGCGCGGCCGCCCTGTGGGGTGCCCTGTGCGATGCCAGGGTAGCGGCCCATAGCAAGGAAGGGTTGATCGTTGTCAATTGCGGCAACCAGCACACCATTGGGGTTCTCCTCCAGGAGCAGCGGGTATGGGGCCTGTTTGAGCATCATACCAGCTGTTTAAGCGGCCACAAGCTGGCTAGTTTTGTTGAAAAGTTGAGGGCCGGGGAGCTTACCAATGAGGAAATCTTTAATGACGGCGGCCACGGATGTTATATTGATCCCGGTTACCGGCCGGGTGGGGGCTTCCGTTTCGTTGCCGTAACGGGTCCGCAGCGCCGGCTGACCATACACCAGGATTACTACTGGGCCGCTCCTTATGGTGACATGATGCTCAGCGGTTGCTTCGGCCTGGTGGCCGCGGTGGCCGGTGACATCGGTAAAATTGCCCTTGACAGGGGACAAACTTTGGGCTAAACTACCATCTTGAAGGTCCTTTTAAGTTAGTCCGGTGAGGCTAGCAAGGGAGTAGTATAGGTATACTAGTGGTATGCTAAGCCTGCGCCAACCTTCATGCGCAGGTTTTTTAATGCCCGGAGGAGGGGTTAAGATGGAGCTGGCGGTCAAAGCCAGGATCATGGATGCCGATAAGCTGCGCCGGGCCCTGACCCGCATAGCCCATGAGATCCTGGAGCGCAACCGCGGGACAGGAAACCTGGTCCTAATCGGCATCCGGCGGCGGGGCGTGCCCCTGGCCGAACGCCTGCAGAAACTCATTGAGGAGATTGAAGGGGTGAAGGTACCCTTAGGTATTCTCGATATCACCCTCTATCGCGACGATCTCACTACTTTGAGCGTCCAGCCGGTCGTTCACCGTACTGAGATCCCCTTTAATATCAACAGTAAGAAGGTGGTCCTGGTGGATGATGTCCTTTTTACCGGCCGGACGGTCCGGGCGGCCCTGGATGCCCTGATGGACCTGGGCCGGCCGCAGAACATCCAACTGGCAGTAATCGTTGACCGGGGGCACCGGGAATTACCAATTCGCGCCGATTATGTGGGGAAAAATGTCCCGACTTCCCGTAAAGAAGAGATAGCCGTTCAACTTAAGGAAATCGACGGTGTCGACCAGGTGTTGATCAGGGAACTGCCTCAAGCAGCCGATGTCAGTCCTTGAAATTAGTCCCGCGAGGCTAATAAGGACGGGCGGGAGCAGTCCTCCTTATTAGCCAGTAAGCTGATAAGGAGTTTTTTTATGCCCGGGAAACGGAGGGATTTTGCTATGCGGTTACAACATAAAGACCTGCTGGGGTTAAAGGACCTTACAGCGGAAGAAATTGAACTCATCCTGGAGACAGCAGCCCCTATGAAAGAGATTCTCGGCCGCGATATTAAAAAAGTCCCTACTCTCAGGGGCAAGCTGGTTGTCACCCTTTTCTACGAACCCAGCACCAGGACGCGGACTTCCTTTGAACTGGCCGCCAAGTACATGGGCGCCGATACGGTGAGCATCGCTACCGCCACCAGCAGCATCCAAAAGGGCGAGTCTTTAAAGGATACGGCCCGCACCTTGGCGGCCATGGGAACCGACGCTGTCATCATCCGCCACAGCGCTGCCGGCAGCCCGGCGCTTTTGGCCCGTACCATTGAGGCTTCGGTTTTAAATGGGGGTGACGGCATGCACGAGCATCCTACCCAGGCCCTGCTGGACATGTTTACCATCAAAGAAAAACTGGGCGGCTTTAAGGGCCTAAAGGTGGCCATCCTGGGGGATATCCTTCACAGCCGGGTGGCCCGTTCCAACATCTGGGGCCTGACTAAAATGGGAGCGGAAGTCCGGGTAGTCGGCCCGGCGACCCTGATGCCCCCCGAGGTGGAAAAGCTGGGTGTTAAAGTGTATTACAGCGCCGAAGAAGCTCTCAAAGACGTGGACGTCATTAACGTCCTGCGTATCCAGAAGGAGCGGCAGAAGAAGGGCCTCTTCCCCTCGCTCCGGGAATATGCCCGCCTGTATGAATTAACTCCCCAGCGCCTCAAACTCGCCCGGCCCGGCGCCTTGGTGCTGCACCCCGGTCCCATGAACCGCGGCGTGGAGATTGCCCCGGCGGTAGCCGACGGCCTGCAAGCGGCCATTAACGAACAGGTTACCAACGGCGTGGCCGTACGCATGGCCCTGCTTTATCTGCTGATTGGAGGTGCCAACTGATGGCTATTTTAATCAAAGGCGGGCGCGTAATTGACCCGGCCCAGAATCTGGACGCCCGGCGCGACCTGCTCCTTGAAGGAGATAAAATCGTTGCTCTGGAAGCCGACATCACCCCCACAGCGGGTACAGAGGTAATTGCGGCAGAGGGTAAAATTGTTACCCCCGGCCTGATTGATATGCATGTTCATTTACGTGAGCCGGGGTACGAGCAGAAGGAGACTATTGCCACCGGTACCCGGGCAGCGGCTGCCGGGGGGTTTACGGCTGTGGCCTGCATGGCCAATACCAATCCTGTGGCCGACAGCGCCAGCGTCATAACCTTTATCAAAGAAAAGGCGCGGCAGGAAGGGGTAGTCCGGGTTTATCCCGTAGGTGCCCTGTCCAAAGGGCTGGAAGGTAAGGAGATAGCGGAAATCGGGGAACTGGCGGCGGCCGGCGCAGTAGCTATTTCCGACGACGGCCACCCGGTAATGAACGCCCTGGTCATGCGGCATGCCCTAGAGTATGCCAAAATGTTCAACCTGCCGGTAATTAGCCACTGTGAAGATACCAATCTGGCTAACGAAGGTCTCATGCATGAAGGCATTTTGTCTACTATCCTGGGCCTTCGGGGGATACCGGCGGCGGCGGAGGAGGTGATGGTCGCCCGGGATCTTATCCTGGCGGAAATTACAGGAGGAAGGCTGCACCTGGCCCACGTCAGCACGGCAGGTTCCGTCCGTCTCCTCAAAGAAGCCAGGATGCGAGGTGTTAAAGTAACGGCTGAAGCTACCCCCCATCACCTCTGCCTGACGGACGAACTGGTCCAGAGCTATGACACCAGCACCAAGGTCAACCCGCCCCTGCGGCCGGCGGACCACGTGGCGGCCGTCGCAGCGGCCCTGGCGGCCGGGGAGATTGATGCCATCGCTTCCGACCACGCTCCCCATGCCGATGAGGATAAAGATGTAGAATACGATTACGCTCCCTTCGGTATGGTAGGCTTAGAGACGGCCGTGCCTCTGGTGGTGACGGAACTGATTCTGCCCGGCAAATTGACCTGGCTGCAGGCGGTACAGGCCTGGACGGTAAATCCGGCCCGGATTTTAAATGTACCCGGGGGCAGCCTGGCGCCGGGAGGGGTAGCCGACGTGACCATCATTGACCCGGAGTTGGAGAAAGAAGTCAATGTCAACGAATTTTACTCCCTGGGTCATAACTCGCCCTTGCATGGCCGCAAGCTAAAGGGCTGGCCGGTAGCGACCATCGTCGGCGGCCGCATCGTTATGGAGCAGGGGAAGGTCATAGAGGATTGACTTATGAGGGCCAACAACCCCGCCACGAAGGCAAATAATTTGGCGAAAGAACCTAACCTCTCCTGCAAGAAGATATCGAAACGTTATTTTAGAGGAGTGAACGCCGGTGCAAGGTTTTTTGGTGCTGGCAGACGGTACGGTTTTTACCGGCGAGGCCTTTGGCTATCCCGGCTACTGCCATGGCGAAGTAGTTTTCAATACCAGCATGACCGGTTACCAGGAAATCCTGACCGATCCCTCTTACTGCGGCCAGATTGTTGTCCTCACCTATCCCCTTATTGGTAACTACGGTATTAATGCTGAGGATTGGGAATCCGAAGGCCCCCGGGTGGCTGGCTTTATCGTCCATGAAGCCTGTCCCCGGCCCAGCAACTGGCGGGCCACCGGGGATATCGACCATTATTTAAAAGAAAACCGCATCCCGGCCCTTCAGGGGGTAGACACCCGCGCCCTTACCAGGCACCTGCGTCGCCATGGTACCATGCGGGGCATCCTGGCCACAGGAGAAGTTGACGTGGAGGAGCTAAAGACCCGGGCCGCCATGGAGCCACCTTTAAGCGGCCCCAAACTGGTGCCGGCCGTGACCAATAAGGAACCTTTTACGGTTGAAGGCGGCGAGCGCCGCATCGTCCTCTATAATTTCGGTGTCAAGGAGAATATCATCCGCTGGCTCCATCGCGTGGGCTGTACGGTCATGGTCATGCCGGCCCGGAGTACGGCGGCTGACATCTTAGCCACCCGGCCCCACGGGGTGGTCATCTCCAACGGCCCGGGCGACCCCAAGGATGTACCTTACGGCGTGGCTACCATCCGGGAACTCCTGGGCAAAGTACCTATGATGGGCATCTGCCTGGGCCATCAGCTTCTGGCCCTGGCCCTGGGGGGTGATACCTATAAGCTCCCCTTCGGTCACCGGGGCGGCAACCACCCGGTCAAGGATTTAAGTACCGGCCGGGTCTACATCACCTCCCAGAACCACGGCTACGCCGTCCGGGCTGAAACACTACCGGGAGAAGTGGCCGTCTCCCATATCAACCTTAATGACGGTACCGTTGAAGGCTTGCGTCACCGGCAGTTGCCTATCTTTTCCGTCCAGTACCACCCCGAGTCTTCTCCGGGCCCGACGGATTCCGAGTACCTTTTTCATGAATTCATTCAGATGGTAGATGGCAATCGGAGAAAGGAGGGCCACTGAGATGCCGGTTAAACCCGGGTTAAAAAAGATTATGGTCATCGGTTCCGGGCCCATTATCATCGGCCAGGCGGCGGAATTTGATTACGCCGGTACCCAGGCCTGCCGGGCTTTAAAGGAAGAAGGAATGGAGGTTGTCCTGGTCAATTCCAACCCGGCCACCATCATGACCGACCGGGACATGGCCGACCGCGTTTACCTGGAACCCCTGACCCTGGATTTTGTAGCCAAGATCGTCCGTAAGGAGCGGCCCGACGGTCTGATCCCCACCCTGGGGGGGCAGGTAGGGTTGAACCTGGCCCTGGAGCTGGCCGAAGCCGGCGTCCTGGAGGAAACCGGGGTAGAGCTGCTGGGAACGTCTTTAAAGGCCATCCAGCGGGCTGAGGACCGGGAGCAGTTCAAGGCCATGATGCTGGAACTGGGGGAGCCGGTACCCGAGAGCCGGATTGTCAACACCGTCGAGGAAGCCCTGGCCTTTGCCGGGGAAATCGGCTACCCCGTCATTGTGCGGCCGGCCTATACCCTGGGCGGTACCGGCGGCGGGGTGGCCCGGAGTGAGGCGGAGCTGGAGGCCATCGCCCTGAAGGGCCTGAAGCTAAGCCTTATCAAACAGATCCTGGTGGAGCGCTCCGTCGCCGGCTGGAAGGAGATCGAGTACGAAGTCATCCGCGACGGGGCCGATAACTGTATTACCGTTTGCAATATGGAAAATATTGACCCGGTAGGCATCCATACCGGCGACAGCATCGTCGTCGCCCCCTCCCAGACCCTCTCCGACCGGGAGTACCACCTGCTGCGCCGCTCGGCCCTCAAGATCATCCGCGCCCTGGGCATCGAAGGGGGCTGCAATATCCAGTTCGCCCTGGATCCCGGCAGCATGCGTTATTACGTCATTGAGGTCAATCCCCGGGTCAGCCGCTCCAGCGCCCTGGCTTCTAAGGCTACCGGCTATCCTATTGCCCGGGTGGCCACCAAGATCGCCTTAGGTTTAACCCTGGACGAGATTCCCAATGCCGTCACCCGGGAAACCAAAGCCTGCTTTGAACCGGCCCTGGATTATGTCGTCGTGAAAATCCCGCGCTTTCCCTTTGATAAATTCTCCCTGGCCGAGCGCCTCCTGGGCACCCAGATGAAGGCCACCGGGGAGGTAATGGCCATTGACCGCACCTTCAGCGGCGCTCTCTTAAAGGCCATTCGTTCCCTGGAATTAAAGCTTGATGGTTTAAGGGTACCGGCCTTCCAGCGTTTCAGCGACGGCGCCCTGCGCCGCAAAATGGCCGAGGCCGACGACGAGCGCCTGTTTGTTATTGCCGAAGCCCTGCGCCGGGGCTGGACCATTGCATCAATCCATGAAATCACCGGCATTGACCCGTATTTTTTAGGCGAGATTGAAGCCATTGTTGCCATGGAAGAAAAACTCATAGCGGCAGGCCCTACCCTGGATGGGGCCACCTTAAGGCGTGCCAAGGCTATGGGTTTCAGCGACGGCGAGATTGCCAACTTTACCGGTCTGCCGCCGGCGGCCATAGCCCGGCAGCGGCGGGAAGAGGGGATCAGGCCCACCTTTAAAATGGTGGATACCTGCGCAGCCGAGTTTGAAGCCGTTACGCCCTATTATTATTCCAGCTACGACGTTGAAGACGAGGTCCGGCCCCTGAACGGCCGCAAAGTTGTGGTCCTGGGGGCAGGGCCCATCCGCATCGGCCAGGGGATCGAGTTCGACTACTGCTCGGTCCATGCCGCCTGGGCCCTGCGCCGCGCGGGTGTACACCCCATAATGATCAATAACAACCCGGAAACGGTCAGCACCGATTTTGATACCTCAGACCGCCTTTACTTTGAGCCCCTGACACCGGAAAATGTCTTAAACGTCCTGGAACAGGAGCAGCCGGAAGGGGTGATTGTCCAGTTCGGCGGCCAGACGGCCATCAACCTGGCCAGGGTAGTGGCTGATGCGGGCTTTAAGGTCCTGGGTACTACGGTGGCCGATATTGACCGGGCCGAAGACCGGGAAAAGTTTGACGCCCTGTTAAATGAACTCCAGATCCCCAGGCCCCGGGGCGGAACGGCGACTTCCGTAGCCGGGGCGGCGAGGATTGCCAAAGAACTCGGCTTCCCGGTGCTGCTGCGGCCTTCCTACGTCCTGGGCGGCCGGGCCATGGAGATCGTCCACAGCGAGGGCGAGCTCCTGGAGTATGCCACCACCGCCGTGCGCGTCGCCCCGGAACACCCCATCTTGGTGGATAAATACCTGCCGGGGACCGAGGTAGAAGTGGACGCCGTCAGTGACGGTGAGACAGTCCTAATCCCCGGCATCATGGAACACGTCGAGCGGGCCGGCGTCCATTCCGGTGACAGCATTGCCATTTATCCGGCCCACAGCTTACCAACGGGAGTGGCCGAAAAAATTGTTGCTTATACCCAACAGCTGGCCCGGGCCCTGCGCGTTCGCGGCCTCCTCAATATCCAGTTCGTAATTCACCAGGGAGAAGTTTACGTCCTGGAGGTCAACCCCCGTTCCAGCCGGACGGTACCGTATCTTTCCAAGATTACCGGCGTGCCCATGGTGGCCCTGGCCACCAACGTCATGCTGGGCAAAAGCCTGCCGGAGCAGGGCTACCGGGGCGGCTTAATGCCGCCGCCGGATTTTACCGCCGTGAAAGTCCCCGTCTTTTCCTTCGGCAAGCTCCTCCAGGTGGATACTTCCCTGGGACCGGAGATGAAGTCCACCGGCGAAGTTATGGGTATTGATCCCGTCTATGAGAGGGCCCTTTACAAAGGCTTGCTGGCTGCCGGTTGCGCCATCCCCGGCCGTGGGACCCTTCTGGCTACCATTGCCGATAAGGATAAGGCGGAAGCGGTCTCCATTATCAAGGGCTTTGCCGAACTGGGCTTCAAAGTGGTGGCTACGGCCGGTACGGCCGGTGCCCTGGCCGCGGCCGGGCTCTTCGTGGAAAGGGTGGGTAAGATCCGCGAAGGTTCGCCCCACATCCTGGATTATATCCGCGAAGGGAAAATCCACTTCGTCCTCAATACCCTGACCCGGGGCAAGATGCCCGGGCGGGACGGCTTTAAGATCCGCCGCGCCGCCGCCGAACTGGGCATCCCCTGCCTTACCTCTCTGGACACGGCTCGGGCCCTGCTTAAAGTCCTCCAGTCTCTGAAATCCGGGGATGAATTTGAACTTAAACCCCTGCAGGAGTATGTATCCCGCCCTTAACCAATAAAGTGAGATTGCCGGACAGGAGATGATCTTTATGCCAGCCAGAGATAAAATAATCGTGGCTTTGGATGTTGCCAGCCTGGCGGCCGGGGAAACGCTGGTAGACCAGCTTTTCCCTTACGTCGGCATGTTTAAAGTAGGCCTGGAGTTTTACACGACCGCCGGGCCGGCGGCCATCCGCATGATTAAAGAGCGGGGCGGTAAAGTCTTTGCCGATCTGAAGCTTCATGACATACCCAACACCGTGGCCGGGGCGGCCCGGGCCCTGGTGCGCCTGGGGGTGGACATGCTCAACGTCCATGCCGCCGGCGGCAGGAACATGATGGAGGCGGCCGCTGCCGCCGTCCGGGAGGAGGCCGCGGCCCTGGGCTGCCAGGTGCCGGCACTTATCGCGGTTACCGTTTTGACCAGCCTTGACAGGAAAGCCCTGCAGGAAGAGGTGGGCATTGAACGGGAAGTAGAGGATCAGGTGGTCCGCTGGGCCAGGCTGGCTAAAGAAGCGGGGCTGGACGGGGTGGTGGCTTCGCCCCGGGAGATACGGGCCATCCGGGAAGCCTGCGGTCCGGAATTTCTCATTGTAACGCCGGGAGTGCGTCCGGCGGGAGCCGACCGCGGCGACCAGCGCCGGGTTATGACCCCGGCCGCGGCACTGCAGGAGGGGGCTTCTTACCTGGTAATCGGCCGCCCCATTACCGCTGCTCCCGACCCGGCTGCCGCCGCCAGGGCCATCGGGGAAGAAATGGAGGGCGTTATATAACGTTATGAAGGATTACCTGGTGCGGGCTACGGCGGGCGAGGGCCAGATCCTGGCCATAGCGGCGCAAACTACCCTGCTGGTGCAGGAAGCGAAGGACTTGCACAACACTTCGCCGACGGCGACGGCGGCCCTGGGTCGGGTGTTGACCGGGGCAGCCCTGATGGCGGCAACCCTCAAGGAAGGTCAGAGTATTACTGTACGCATCCTGGGTGACGGCCCCCTGGGCAGCATTGTGGCTGTGGCTCGCCCGGGGACGGTGAAAGGCTATGTGGCGGAACCGGGGGTAGACCTGCCTTTGAGGCATGACGGCAAGCTGGACGTCGGCCGGGCGGTAGGCAGGGGAATGATGTATGTGGCTAAAGACCTGGGGTTGAAGGAGCCTTACAACGGCAGCGTGCCGCTTGTTTCCGGCGAGATCGGGGAGGACCTGGCCTACTATTTTACCGCCTCCGAACAAAAACCTTCAGCCGTGGGGTTAGGAGTCCTGGTAGAACCCGGCGGAAAGGTGGGGGCTGCCGGCGGTTATCTTTTGCAGCTTCTGCCGGGATCGGCCGAAGGAACAGCTGCAACCCTGGAAAAAAATATTGAGGCGGCAGGCCCGGTGAGCCGCCTCATCGCCCGGGGGCACACGCCGGAAGATATCCTGGCCCTGCTTCTTAAAGGATTTTCCCTCAAAATCCATGAGCGTCGGCCTTTACACTACGCCTGCGATTGTTCCCGGGAGCGCTTGCAGGATATTCTCCTGGCTTTAGGGCCGGGAGAACTACAAAAGCTCCTGGAAGAACAGGGTGGTGCCGAGGCCCGGTGCGCCTTCTGCAGCCGGACATATCGTTTCAGCCGGGAGGAAGTGGCGGAACTTCTCGCTGCCCTTCCAGGGCAGGAAGAATCATGACCCTCCGGAGCATTAGCAGCTTAATTTACCGGCGAAGGGGAGTTATTTCCTGCCAACACGGGAAAAATAACAATATAACTTACAGCGCGCAAATTAGTGCACCTGTTTGAGGCTCTGCTGCGCAGCAACCAGTTTTACATGCCCTAAGGGATTAAAGAGGGATTAGTTTAGCACTACTTATTGCCATTAATATTTGGTAATGAGATGGTTTTTATTGTCTTTTCTTAATCTAAACAGATTACCCTTTTACCGAGGTGATGTTTATGAAAATTCTTGGCGTGGTCGGCAGTAATAGGAAACATGGCAATACATCCGGTTTGGTGAAGGCAGCCTTGCAGGCTGCTGAAAAAGAGAATGCAGATACTGCGCTAGTTTTTCTAGGAGATTACTCAATTCAGGACTGCGTAGGATGTGAAGGCTGCAAAGATACAATGCGGTGTGTCATCAAGGATGATATGCAGAAGCTATATCCCCTTTTATTGGAAGCTGACGGGATTATTCTGGGGTCTCCGACTTATTTTTATAATATTACCGCTACTATGAAGGCTTTTATTGACAGGTGCTACTGCTTTGAAGCGTTTGCAAGGGATGATCGGGCCAGTTGGGTGGGGCTTCATGAAGCCTTAGGCATTAAGTATGCTGTTGTTATTGCTGTGTGCGAGCAGCATGATGAAGCAGATATGGGTTTTACCGCTGAAGCCATGATAAAACCCCTGGAAGCCTTAGGATACAGAATCATCAGCACTATAAAAGCGATTGGTTATTTTAAGGCGGGAGAAGCTTTGCAGGACGAAAGGGCTGTGGAGAATGCCCGGAATGCCGGAAAAAAGCTGGCAAGAACCATCAGCCTTCGTAAGGAGGTAGAAAGAAAAATGCAGGAAATAATCTAAAAGAGAAAGTATTTCCTGTAACGCGGAATCGTCTCCACATCCCGGTGTTCATTGCGGATTAGATCAATATACGGGTAGCGGGCAACTTTAACGCGAATCTCCTTCTGCGGCGTACCCGGGGTTCCCCAGATCAAGGTTAGCTCTTTTCCTACCTCTGCATACCTGGGGTCAATAAACCCGAGAGATATCATCCTGTTGTAGTAATAGCTGCAAATTCGGCCGGTGCTGATGCCGACCATCTTTCCATCCGCCATGACCTTGTCCGCGCGGTAAATAAATCCTTCGTCGGGCCATCCGGCAATATTTTCCTGATAAGCTATATCTAGCGGCTCAGCATCAATTCTTTCGCAGGGTTCCACTTCCCTGCCCCGGAACTGAGTGGCATACACAGCGGCGATATCCTCTGCGTTCCACTCCAGGGTGACTACAGTCCGCGGGGGATTTTGAGCAATCTTCTCCAGGGCCTTCCTGCCGGGAAATTCATGATTGAACTTTACAAGGTGTCCCCAGCCGACATCGTAAGGTGTCACAAAGCGGACGTCCAGGTCGTCCCCAACGCTTCCCCGCAGCCGGCGGTTTATATTATAAATAGCAATATCAGGACGGTCTTTTAGGTAGACAGAGAGCCCCCCGTCAACCGCATAACGGCCCTCATCAGATTCAAACCAGGGGAGGGGATAATGAATATGGATGTTAGGGAACCCGCCTTCGGTATGGCTCAGGCAATAAGCATGGAAACCGAGCTTTTTCGCCCCAAATGACCTGCCTGACTCCCAGATCCGTTGATAGACCTCTTCAAAATCTTCCATGGGGTCGTGGACTTCATAGGCCAGATTTCCGGTCATACCCAGCCTGATTACCCTCATATCCTTGCCGTTGATTTTTGTCATGCGGTGGGTGGCGAATTTGATGTCGTGCAGGTCACACTCGCAGGCCTTCTCCAGGATTTCCAGCGATTTTTCCCCTGCGATCTGGATAAAGTATTCTCGTCCGGTGATGTCTTCGCCTTCTACGTCCATACCGCTTGTTTTAACGAGATAATCAATGGGAGGATTCAGCCAGTAGGTGCGGAAGGTATCCTCCGCAATTTTAATCACCACGCCGTCTGTCAGGATCTGCCCTTTTTCATTGCAAATGACGGCATGCCGGATTCCTTTTTCACCTAGATTGGCAAAATCGTTAACACAGACAGAGTTCAAAAAATTCACCGCATCAGGGCCTTTTAAGTCATAAACCGGCGAGTTCATTAGACTGAGTCCGATCCAGGCGGTGGTTTTTGAGGCCAAAATCTCCTCTTTGTATCCTGTGTATTCAAAGGGAACAATCAGTCCTGGACCCAAAGGAAATAATAGAGTGGCACCCTCATACACCGGACTGTTTGGTGAATACATAATCCCATCTCCTTTTTAGGATAAATTAAATAAATTCACACCTCTGGCCTGGAGCAACCCGGATATCCGGTTTATGTTGTATCATCGAATAGCTCCACCTACCCACGCCACAAACTGGTTTGTCTTCCGCTCTCCTGTCGAAAAACTAAGGTAAATCCGACTTTCCTCCTCCTGTTTCCGGTTCGGCCGCGGCCGGTCTGTCTTCCGGTCTATATCTATCAAAACACTGCCCGTGGTCCCGGATCATCGTCAGTATGATCAGAAACCGAGCTCGTTTTTTCGTCATTTTTGCACAAGGCATCAACAAAAAGGGCAACGCCGGGATAGACGGGGCACTGGCAGCCACAAATATCACCCGGGGGAATAAAGCTACGTCAGCGGGGCGGCTCGTGCTTATTTATTCCGCTGGCGTTACAAAAACCGTCCGCTGGTGGTCGTAAATGACCATGCCGGGCCTGGCGCCGGCGGGTTTGCGGACGTTTTTCACCAGGGTGTAGTCGATCGGCACCCGGCTGGATTGGCTGGCACGGCTGTAGCGGGCCGCCAGGCGGGCGGCCATTTCCAGGGTGGGGGCGGGCACTTCCCGGCCTCCGGTGCGGATAATCACATGGGAGCCGGGGATGTCCTTGGCATGGAGCCAGAGGTCGCTTGAAGCGGCATATTTTAAGGTCAGCCAGTCGTTCTGGCGATTATTTTTGCCGACCAGGATTTTAAAACCATCGGGTGAAGTAAATTCCAGGGGCCGGGAGGGCCGGGCGGCATCTTTTTTATCACCCTTTTTTCCCGGCTTTTCTTTTTCCTTTTCTTCCGGCAGATACCCTGCCTGACGCAGCTCCCGCCGAATTTCCGCTAGGTCGTCGAAGTTTACAGCCATGCTCAAGGCCTGGGCGATGCTTTCCAGGTAAGCTATCTCGGCGCGGGTTTGTTCCAGCTGCTCTTTAGCCAGGCGGGCGGCATTTTTGGCCTTGTTGTAGCGGTGGAAATACATCTGGGCGTTTTCGGCCGGTGTCAGAGACGGGTCCAGCTCGATGGTTACCATTTCGCCCGCCGGATCATAGAAGTTGGGGGCCGTTAAAGTAGACTGCCCTTTTTCCAGACGGTAGATATTGGCTGTTATGATTTCCCCGGCCAGGCGGAATTTTTCCGCGCCGGCAGCCTCAGCCACCGTAGCCGCCTGCAGTCCTTCTTTTTTATAGCAGCGTTTCAATTCCCGATCGAGGATATGCTCCAGGCTGCGCCGGGCTCCTTCCAGGAGCTGCCGTTCCCGCCGGGCTTGATAAAAACTGTCGCAGGCGGCCGAGGGGGTTGGAAAAGGCTGCCGTGGTAATCCCTCGTACTGGTGTAGTTCAAAGGCGGCAAAGGCCAGAGGCTGCCGTTCCTGGCCCATGACGACGACCGGTTGCCAGGCCTCAGGGCTGGCAGCCGCCACAACTTCCCGGAGGGCCTGATAAATACGGGCCAGTTCGTATTCGCCGCAGCTTTCCATGGTTGTTCCGGCCGGCAGGCCGGCGCGGCAGACGACTTCCCGGGCGGTTTCCGGTCCTAATCCTGCGAGTTTTTCCACCAGCAGGCGCTCCAGGGGTGTATCCCAGGGGCTTTCCCACAGGAGGCGGGTAAAGGCTTCGGCATCAAGGCCGCGGGGATCGGCCTTAACCTGAGCCGGCGGCGGGACATAAGGGCGCCCGGGCAGGACTTCCCGGTGGCGGCTGACGGCGTGGGTGTAACGGCGGGCAGCGTCAATAATGCTGCCCTCGGGGTTAAGGAGAATAATGTTGGAGTGCTTGCCCATGATTTCAGTTACCAGTTGCCGCGTCGCCGGCCGGCCCAGTTCATCGGTCGTATGAAAATGGAATAACAGGACTCGCTCCAGGCCCGGCTGCTCGACGGCCGCCAGGGTTCCACCCTCCAGGTGCTTGCGCAGGACCATGCAGAAGAGGGGTGGTGTGACGGGATTGGTAAAGCCGGCCGCCGTTAGATGCACCCGGGCCTGGTCGGCCAGGCTGCAGAGGAGGAGTTTTTTGGTGTCGCGACCTTTACGCAGGTGGAGAATGATGGTTTCTTTTTCAGGTTGAAAGATGCGGTCAACACGGCTGCCTATCAGCCCGGTTAATTCTTCCTTGATGGCAGCAAGGAAAAGACCATCAAAAGCCATTACATCTCGCCCCTTCCCCCATAGTATACCATGCCCCCCGCTGACTGGAAACTCCCTGCCCGGCTGTTCTTTTCTTCCAGGGACAGGCATAGACTGATGGTGATTCTGGAAGAAAGAAGGGACGAGGGGAATGCAGTCACGTCTTTGGTACCAGATGAGTCCTGACGAAGCCTTGCAGGTTTTGCAGTCAGACGGCCAACGGGGCCTGGCAGGGGCGGAAGCACGCCGGCGCCTGGAGGAAGCCGGTCCCAACCAGCTAAAGGCCAAACCGAAGGTACCGCCTTATATAATCTTCCTGAACCAGTTTCAAGATTTCATGGTCCTGGTGTTACTTGCGGCTACTGCTGTTTCGGCCTTTCTTGGGGAAATAGCCGATGCGATAACCATTGTGGCCATTGTGGTTATCAATGCCATCCTGGGCTTTATCCAGGAATACCGGGCCGAACGTTCCCTGGAAGCTTTAAAAGAAATGGCGGCGCCGGAGGCCCGGGTGCGGCGGGATAATGAGGTGCGGCGGGTACCGGCACGGGAGGTTGTCCCCGGCGATATTTTGCTCCTGGAAAGCGGCGACCGGGTGGCGGCCGATGCCCTGCTCTTAAAAGCCGTTAACCTCCAGGCCGATGAGGCGGCCCTCACCGGCGAGTCGGTTCCGGTCCATAAAGTGCCCGGTCCTCTGCGAGGACCGGTAGCCGTCGGCGACCGGCGCAATATGGTCCACCAGGGGACGGTGATCACCTGCGGCCGCGGTGAGGCTGTAGTGGTAGCCACAGGAATGAACACGGAAGTAGGAAAGATTGCCGGCCTGCTCCAGGAAGTGGAAGATGAAGATACTCCTTTACAAAAGCGCCTGGCTGCCTTAGGCCGCTGGCTGGTGCTGGCCTGCCTGGCTATCTGCGCTGCTGTGGTTAGCATCGGTACCTTCCGGGGCGAAGAATTGTATAGTATGTTCCTGGCCGGCGTAAGTCTAGCCGTGGCAGCCATCCCCGAGGGCCTGCCGGCCATTGTCACCGTATGCCTGGCCCTGGGGGTACAAAAGATGGTGCAGCGCCAGGCCATCATTCGCAAGCTGCCGGCCGTAGAGACCCTGGGATGTGTTACGGTGATTTGCTCGGACAAGACCGGGACCCTCACCCAGAACCAAATGACCGTGCGCCGGGTCTGGGCCGGCGGCAGAAGCCTAATGGTGAGCGGAACTGGATATATTCCCCAGGGTGAATACCTGGACCAGGGCCGGCGGGTGACCGTGGCAGGCGACCTTAAAATGCTGCTCAGCATTGCCGCCCTGTGCAACAACGCCGTCCTGCAGAAGGCCGGCCTGACCATTGGCGGCTGGCTGCGCCGGAACGGCGGCCGGGAGAGGGCCGGTGAGGGACCAAAGAACCGCAACAGCGGCAGCTGGAGTATCAGCGGCGATCCTACGGAAGGCGCCCTGCTGGTGGCAGCTGCCAAAGGTGGTCTCTGGCGGGAACGGCTGGAACGGGAAGAACCCCGGGTGGCCGAAATTCCCTTTGATTCCGGCCGCAAGCGCATGAGCGTCATCTGCCGGGCCGGCCGGGGCTTACGGGCTTATGTCAAAGGGGCCCCGGATGTGATCCTCGACCTCTGTGACCGGATCCTCGTGGACGGCAGGGTCCTGCCCCTGGATGCCGCCCGGCGCGAGCTCATCAGAGCCGAGAATGAGGCTATGGCCGGGCAGGCCCTGCGGGTCCTGGCCCTGGCTTACCGCGACCTGGAGGCGGGAGCGGAATTAAATGGAGAAACGGTAGAAAAGAACCTTATCCTGGTGGGCTTAATGGGTATGCTGGACCCGCCGCGGCCGGAAGCGGCAGCGGCCATCCGCGTCTGCCACCAGGCGGGAATTAAAGTGGTTATGATTACCGGCGACCACCAGGTAACGGCGCGGGCCGTGGCCAGGGAACTGGGACTGCCGGCAGGAGAAGGTCAGGTTTTAAACGGCCGGGAACTGGAAACGATGACCGATGCCGAGCTGGCCGGGGTGGCCCCGGAAATCAATGTTTACGCCCGGGTTTCGCCCCACCACAAGCTGCGCATCGTCCGGGCTTTAAAGGCCGGCGGCCATATTGTGGCCATGACCGGGGACGGGGTCAACGATGCTCCGGCCATTAAAGAGGCTGATATCGGCATTGCCATGGGCCGCAGCGGCACCGACGTGGCCAGGGAAGCCGCCGCCATGGTCCTGGCCGACGATAATTTCGCCACTATTGTGGCCGCCGTGGAAGAGGGCCGCGGCATTTATGATAATATCCGTAAATTTATCCGCTACCTGCTGTCCTGTAATATCGGGGAAGTATTTACCATGTTCGTGGCGGTTGTCAGCGGCCTGCCCCTGCCCCTCTTACCCATCCAGATTCTCTGGATGAACCTGGTTACCGACGGCCTGCCGGCCATGGCCCTGGGGGTGGACAACAAGGAGCCGGGCTTGATGCAGCGGCCGCCCCGACCGCCCGGAGAAAGTGTTTTCGCCCGTGGTTTGGGCAGGGGCATGGCCGTCCTGGGTCTCCAGATCGGCCTGGCCACCCTGGCCGTATTTATCCTGGGCCTGTACCTGGGCGATGGCGATTTACTCACCGCCCGCACCCTGTCCTTTACCACCCTGGTCATGGCCCAGCTCTTCGCCGTCTTTGAATGCCGTTCCGAACACCTTTCCCCCTTTGCGGCAGGCTATTTTTCCAACCCCTACCTGGTGCTGGCCGTAGCCTGTTCAGCCGCCATGCAGCTCCTGGTACTTTACATACCCCTGCTCCAGGCCGTCTTTAAAACAGTACCTTTGAACTCCTTCCACTGGGGTATAGTTATCCTGGCAGCCGGATGGCGCACCATCCTCCAGGCCATATATTACTACCTGTTGGCCCCGGCCAGGCGCCTGGTGTGGCAGAGATAAAATAAAGGTGGTAAAAATTAAAGGGTAATGTTAAAATAAGAGCATCAAATGCCGTGAAAGATAAGGGTGATTGCCGTTGCATTTTGTCAAGATGCATGGCCTCGGGAATGATTTTGTCCTGGTAAACGCCCTGGAAGAAAAATTGCCGGGCGATTTAGCCGAACTTGCCCGGCGGGTCTGCCATCGCCGTTTTGGTATTGGCGCCGATGGCCTTATCCTGGTATTGCCTTCAGTCCGGGCGGACTTAAGGATGCGCATTTTTAATCCCGACGGCAGTGAGCCGGAGATGTGCGGTAATGGCATCCGCTGTTTTGCCCGCTATGCCTATGAAGCAGGGCTGGTCCGGGGACCGGAAATCCAGGTGGAAACCCTGGCCGGGATTATAAAGCCCCGGCTGATCCTCAAGGACGGTAAAGTAGCCGGCGTCCGGGTAGACATGGGCGAGCCCCGCCTGGAGCGGAGCCAGATTCCCATGGCCGGGGAAGGTTCCCCGGTGCTGGACGAGCCGGTGACGGTGGCCGGTACCACCTGGCGGGGAACCTGCGTGTCCATGGGAAACCCCCACTGCGTTTTTTTTGTTGCGGATGTGGAGGAGGCTCCCGTGACTACGGTAGGACCGGCGGTAGAAAACCATCCCCTCTTTCCCCAGCGCACCAACGTCGAGTTCATTGAGGTCCTGAACACCGGCGAGCTAAAAATGCGCGTCTGGGAGCGGGGGGCCGGGGAGACCATGGCCTGCGGTACCGGCGCCTGCGCCGCTGCTGTTGCCGGGGCCCTCACCGGCCGCAGCAACCGGGAAGTGACGGTCCACCTGGCTGCCGGCGACCTGCAGATAGAATGGTCAAAGGATAATAATCATGTCTACATGACCGGACCGGCAGTAGAAGTCTTCCGGGGTGATTTCCCCCTTTCTGAGGACTAAAACCGCCACTGCAGGTGGCAGGTAATATCGTTTACCGAGGCAAAGCTTTTGAGCGGTGGGTGGCCCCCGCTTAAAAGATGCTATTCTGGTAAGGAGGATAAAATTAATGCAAGAAGCAAGGCGTATCCGTGAGTTACCACCCTATTTATTTGCCCGCATTGAGAAAAAAATAGAAGAAGCCCGGGAACGGGGAGTTGATATCATCAGCCTGGGTATCGGCGATCCTGATATGCCCACCCCGGCCCATGTCATAGAAAAACTGGTGGAGCAGGCCCATAACCCCGAAAACCACCGCTATCCCACTTCGGTAGGGATGCTCTCTTTTCGCCAGGCCGTGGCCGATTGGTATCGTAAACTTTACAATGTGGACCTTGATCCCCGCCGGGAAGTAGTAACCCTCATTGGGTCCAAAGAGGGTATCGCCCATATCTCCTTCTGCTACGTTGACCCCGGCGATATCAATCTGGTACCCGACCCCGGCTATCCCGTCTACAATATCGGCACCCTGCTGGCCGGCGGGGAATCCTACTTTATGCCTCTCACGGCAGCCAACGGCTTTTTACCCGATCTCAGGGATATTCCTAGCGATGTCGCCCGCCGGGCCAAGCTGATGTTTATCAATTACCCCAATAACCCTACCGGCGCCGTAGCAGACTTAAAATTTTTCCAGGAAGTGGTTGAGTTCGCTAAAAACTATGATCTTATTGTCTGCCATGATGCCGCCTATAGCGAAATTACCTACGACGGCTACCGCGCCCCTTCCTTCCTGCAGGCTCCCGGAGCTAAAGACGTCGGTATTGAGTTTAACTCCGTATCCAAACCCTATAATATGACCGGCTGGCGGCTGGGCTGGGCCTGCGGCCGCGCTGATGTCATCGAAGCCCTGGGACGGCTCAAGTCCAACATTGACTCCGGGGTCTTCCAGGCCGTCCAGTATGCCGGCATTGCCGCCCTGACGGGGCCCCAGGAAGGTCTTGACGAGGTACGGCGCATTTACCAGGAGCGGCGGGACATCATCGTTGACGGTCTTAACTCCCTGGGCTGGCAGCTTGAAAAGCCCAAAGCTACTTTCTATGTCTGGGCGCCGGTACCCAGGGGCTATACTTCGGCCGAGTTTGCCGAGATGGTCCTGGAGAAGGCCGGCGTGATCATAACCCCGGGTAATGGCTATGGCAGCTATGGCGAAGGTTATTTCCGCATTGCTTTGACTATCAGCAAAGAACGCATGCAGGAAGCCATTGAACGCCTGCGGCGGGCTTTAGGTAAAGTAGAGTTTTAGAAGGAGCAGGCCATGCTGAACAGTATGACTGGTTACGGCCGGGGTGAAGCCAGGGGCGCCGGCAGGACGGTTACCGTAGAGATCCGGGCCGTAAACCAGCGTTTCCTGGATGTGGTAATCCGACTGCCCCGCCTTTATACAGCCCTGGAAGAAAAGATACGCCAGGTTATTAAAAATAGCCTCAGCAGGGGCCGCGTCGAAGTAATGGTGAGCATTAGCGAAGAAAATGGGGAGAAACGGCCGCTAACCGTTGACATGGGCCTGGCAATGGCGTATTATAATGCCTTGAAGGAATTGGCGCAAAATCTGGCTATTCCGGCGGATATTACCGCCGAAAAGCTGTTAGCTATACCAGAGGTCGTTAAAGTTGCCGAACCGGAATGGGACGAGGCCACCCTCTGGCCGGTAGTAGCCGGGGCTTTAGAAAAAGCCGTAGAGAACTTGCTGGCCATGCGGCGGGCCGAAGGGCAACGCCTGCAGGCCGACCTGGAAGAACGGGTGGCGTATGTGCGCCGGCAGGTGGAAGCCATCCGGGAACGGGCGCCGGAAGTACCTCGGGAGTATGCCCGGCGTCTTAAAGAGCGGGTTGCCGAACTAAGCGGGGGCATAACCCTTGATCCCGGGCGCCTGGAGATGGAGGTAGCCCTGCTGGCCGAAAAGGCCGATATCACCGAGGAAATCGTCCGCCTTTTAAGTCACCTGGAGCAAATGGCCACGGCCATGGCCGGTACGGAACCGGCCGGGAGGCGGCTGGATTTTATCCTGCAGGAAATGTGGCGGGAAATAAATACCATCGGATCCAAGGCCGGTGATCTGGCCATAAGTAACCTGGTAGTAGCGGTTAAGGGCGAACTGGAGAAGATGCGCGAACAGGTCCAGAACGTGGAGTAGGTAAAGGAGGGGGAGTATGGACATCAAATTAATTAATATTGGCTTTGGCAACATTGTTTCCGCCCGGCGCATAGTAGCAATTGTCAGCCCCGAGTCCGCACCCATTAAACGAATTATCCAGGAAGCCCGCGACCGCGGCAGGTTAATTGATGCCACCTATGGCCGCCGGACCAGGGCGGTGATTATCACTGACAGCGATCATATCATCCTGTCGGCAGTCCAGCCGGAAACAGTGGCCCATCGCCTTTCCTCCCGGGAAGCTATCAATACAAGTGATGAAGCGGAAGAGTAAGCTTGTATTTACCGGGAGGCCTGGTTTTCTATAAATAAGTATTTCCCGGCAGGTGTTTTTATCTTTTCAGGAGGAAGGAATATTGAAACAGCCATCCCTGGATAAACTGGAAAAGAGAGTTGGCAGCAAATACGCCCTGGCGGTCCTGGCCGCCAAGAGGGCGCGGTCGCTGACAGAAGGACAATTTGCCGATTTGTACCCCAAGGGGACCAAGCCGGTAACGGTAGCCCTCATGGAAATTGCTGAGGGCAAAATAAAATACGAGTGGGGTAAAAAGAAAGCGTGAAGTTTTTAGAGGGGAAAACCATCCTTCTGGGAGTCTGCGGCGGCATTGCCGCCTACAAGGCAGCCGAGCTCTGCCGGCTTTTGGTTCAGGAAGGAGCTACCGTACGGGTGATCATGACGGCAGGGGCAAGGGAGTTTATTAGCCCCCTGACCTTCAGCACCCTGACGGGGCAACCGGCCCTGACGGCAATTTTCGGGGCCGGGAGCGATGGTCCCTTGACCCATATTGATCTGGCCAACAAAGCGGATCTTTTTGTCGTCGCCCCGGCGACGGCCAACATCCTGGCCAAGCTGGCCGCCGGCCTGGCTGATGATCTCCTGAGTACAACGGCCCTGGCCGTGAACTGTCCCACCCTGGTGGCTCCGGCCATGAATGTCAACATGTATGCTAAAGCCGCCGTGCAGGAAAATCTGGCGACATTAAAACGGCGCGGCTGGGGCATTATTGAACCCGAGGAAGGCTTCCTGGCCTGCGGTACCACGGGAAAAGGGCGACTGGCCAGTTTAGAGCGTATTGTCGCGGCCTGCCGGCGAGCCCTGGCACCTCAGGATTACCAGGACCTGGCAGTATTGGTGACTGCCGGCGGTACGAAGGAACCCCTGGACCCGGTAAGGTACATAGGTAATTATAGCTCCGGTAAGATGGGCTATGCCCTGGCCCGGGCAGCCTGGGAGCGGGGTGCCAGGGTGACGCTGATCACTGCCAGCCCGCTGCCCCCACCACCTGAGGTAAAAGTCGTACGGGTGCAGACGGCGGACGAAATGCTGGCCGCTCTGGAGGAGCGTTTTAAGGGAGCAGATATAGTCCTGAAGGCTGCCGCGGTTGCCGATTTCCGGCCGGTGGCTCAAGCAGCGCAGAAGATCAAAAAAGGGTCTAAAAAGAAACTAACCCTTGAGCTGGAACCGACGGTCGATATCCTGGCTTCCTTAAGCAGGATGAAAGAAAGACAAATATTGGTCGGTTTTGCCGCGGAAACTGAGGACCTGCTGGCGAACGCCAGGCAAAAGCTCCAGAGCAAGCAGTTAGATTTAATCGTAGCCAATGATGTTACCCGGCCCGGGGCAGGATTTGACAGCGAAACAAATATTGTCACTCTGCTTTTTCCTGACGGGGGCAAGCAACAATTACCGCAGCTGTCCAAGCTGGAAGTGGCCCACCGCATCCTGGATGCTGTCAAAACCCTGCCACGCTTTCAGGGAAGGGGAACAGGGCCGGAAAGGGAGGAATGAAGAAATGGCACGCAAGTTATTTACTTCCGAATCGGTAACAGAAGGGCATCCTGATAAAATAGCCGACCGTATTGCCGACGCCGTCCTGGATGCCATTTATGAAAAGGATCCCCTGGCCAGGGTGGCCTGTGAGTGTCTGGTCAGTACTGGCCTGGTTCTGGTGGCCGGGCAGATAACAACCGATTGCTATGTGGATATACCGAGGGTGGCCCGGGAAACCATCCGCGAGATTGGCTACACCAGAGCGAAATTTGGCTTTGACTGCGATACCTGTGCCGTGATCACCTCCATTGATGAGCAGTCGCCGGATATTGCCATGGGCGTCAATGAAGCCTGGGAGAAAAAGGAGGGGGTGGCCAGGGATGAGCTGGAGACTCTGGGTGCAGGTGACCAGGGGATGATGTTTGGCTATGCTACCCTGGAGACACCGGAGTATATGCCCATGCCCATTGCCCTGGCCCATAAACTAACACGCCGGCTGGCTGAGGTGCGCAAAGAAAGGATCTTGCCCTATTTACGGCCGGACGGCAAGGCCCAGGTGACGGTGGAGTATGAAGACGGCCGGCCGGTAAGGGTGGATACGGTTGTTATTTCTACCCAGCACCGACCCGATATCGATATGGCGGCCTTAAGGGACGACATCCTGGAAACCGTCATCAAACCGGTTATTCCGGCGGAGATGCTGGATAACCGGACGAGATACTTTATTAATCCCACGGGACGTTTTGTCATCGGCGGTCCCCAGGGCGATACGGGCCTCACCGGCCGCAAGATTATTGTCGATACCTATGGTGGCATGGCCCGCCATGGCGGGGGTGCCCTTTCCGGCAAGGATCCCACCAAGGTGGACCGCTCGGCTGCCTATGCCGCCCGCTATGTGGCCAAAAACGTGGTGGCAGCCGGACTGGCCGAACGCTGCGAGGTGCAGGTGGCTTATGCCATCGGTGTGGCCCGGCCGGTATCCATCAGCGTGGAAACCTACGGGACCGGCAGAATCAGCGACGAGCGGCTGGTGGAATTGATCCGGTCTCACTTTGACCTGCGGCCGGGGGCCATTATCCGCGACCTGGATTTACGCCGGCCTATCTACAAGCCAGTATCTGTCTACGGCCATTTCGGCCGGTCTGATCTGGACCTACCCTGGGAACGCCTGGACAAGGTAGAAGCCCTGCGGGAGGCTGCCGGGCTATAGCCACGGTCCCCGGCCTTGTTCACCGGGAGCAGGTCCGTCAATGCTTAAAAGGATAATCATTACTGCAGTTTTGGTAGTTATTATAACTACAGGGTTGATGTACGGTTACATTGAGTGGTATGGGCGAAACTTAGAGGCCGAAAGTGCCGATGTGATCATCGTGCTGGGTGCCGCCGTTTGGCAGAATGGTCCCAGCCCGGCTTTGCTGGAACGGATTTCCCTGGCCGAAGATCTCTTTCGCAGGGGATATGCGCCGGCGATAATAACGACGGGCGGTACCGGTACCTTTAATCCAACACCCGAGGGTACCGCCGCCCGCTTAACCTTAATCGCCCGCGGCGTACCCCCTGAAGTAGTTCATGAAGAAGTTAAATCACGTAATACCAGAGAGAACCTCGACGAGGCCAGAAAAATCATGCTCAGGTACGGGTGGCAGAAAGCTATTATTGTCACCCACGATTACCACTTGCTGCGAGCAATCACCGAAGCCCGGCGGCTGGGCATAGAGGCTTCAGGTGCCGGGGTTCACAGGACGACCATGTTTCGACCACCGCTTGTGTTGCGGGAGGTACTAGCAAATCTGGTAAGATTGATTGTCTGAGGCAGAACCGCCTGTGCTGGTATCAGGCCGGACAGGGTGCGTGAAAAGGATGCAGTATTGATTTCCCGGCTTGGCGGTGTTATAATATCACCTGTGATAAATGCTGATGTGGCTCAGTGGTAGAGCAGCGCACTCGTAATGCGCAGGTCGAGGGTTCGAATCCCTCCATCAGCTCCAGGAATATCAAGGCCTCCGAGGTTTGACCCGGAGGCCGTTTTCCTAATCGTTGCCTTTCTTTTTCATTACCCCGATCTTGCGGCCGACAACAGTCGGCCAGGATCCCACCATATGCCTTGTATAGTTTGGGTAACAAAACATCTGCCGGGGTAAGCTACATCTTAAGTGATCCCAGTAGCAGTTTTTTTGCCATGAAAAAGGCTGTTGACCCACTATTTGTCAACAGCCTTTGATGTGTTTGCAATGCTAAGTGATACCCATGGTCATGATATTCAAGTTAGGGGTCCACTTGCACCGGTTCAATTTCAATAGCACAAATACGGCCTACAGGAATTATGATTTTCCTCATGATCTGTTTATCAACGAGTTGACCACCGCTGAAAACCTTCATGAAGAGGCAATCGCCCGGCGCTGGAAGCAGAACTGCAAAATTAAAGACAAAAAATAATTTGGATCCGTTTATAACTTTTTTGCAACAATCTCCACACTCGAATTCAATGCCAATTTTTTTGTCTCCGTTGAGTTGCATTTCGTTGAGGGCGGCCTCCAGCCCTTCCAATGCGGGGTCCTTTTCGGATGAACCCTCTTTAATCTTGTCAAAAATTGTGTTCAACTCAGCTTCTTGAGACATGGGGATCGCTCCTCCTTTTATTCTTTGATAAATATATTATGGCTTCATACGAAAAAGGTTCCATATTAAGCCAAATAAATTAGGCTAGGTTTGCCAGAAGCTTAGATCGTCCGAAAGGAAAAATTATGCAAATTCTGCCGATAGATCTAAGGTTGTATTTTCCATCATTAAGTTTTACAATAAGGTTAGAGGTAAAGCAAAAGAAAGGTGAGGGTTAATGCCGACGGTGAAGATTTCCGCTAAGGGGCAAGTGGTTATCCCTGCTCATTTACGCCAAAAATATGGCCTGCAGGCGCCGGGACGGGCCATAATCACAGAGAAGGAAGGTCAAATCATTATTACCCCTGCCCCGGCCGACCCGGTTAGAGGTGCGCGAGGCATGTTGAAAGCAAAACAATCATTGACAAAAACCCATGCTGCCTATAAGCGGGAAGAACGTAAATTAGAGGAAGACCATGAACGGTAGTTCCCATAAAAATTTTGTCCTTGACGCTTATGCCGTCATTTGTTACCTGGAAGACGAAATCGGTGCTGAGGAAGTAGCTCTGCTGCTAAAAAAAGCCGGGGATCACACTGTGCGGCTATTCATGACGTGGATAAATTTAGGTGAAGTATATTACCGGGTACACCGGAAATATGGGGAAATAGAAGCTGAAAGGGTACTGGAAACGGTTAAAGACTGGCCGGTAGAGTTTTTGGCAGGTGACGAAGATTTAACGCTGGTGGCCGCCAGAGTAAAGGCTTCGTATGCACTGTCTTATGCCGACGCCTATGCCATTGCTGCGGCGTTAAAAAATAATGCTTCTATAGTGACGGGTGATCCGGAAATTAAGAATGCCAGTGTTAAAATGGGTTTTCCTTTAACTTGGCTGGGACAGGGTAATCCAGAGTAATCCCTTACCCCTTGTTAGGGTTTTAGCTTATAAAGTTATACTGAACTCGTAATGCCCAGGTCAAGACGTGGGAGCAGGAAAAATATGGCCCGGTGCCGAACTAACCTTGAACAGAAAGGCAAGCGGTTGAAGAGGCGATAGATTTGCAGGCTTCCCTACTGCGAGAGCTGGCAAGGATTGTCGGGAAGGAGCGGGTGCAGGCGTCACCGGAAGACCTCCTTTGTTATTCTTACGATGGTACCTTTGTGGCCTGCAGGCCGGATGTCATGGTTAAACCGGTTAGTACCGAACAGGTGGCCCGGGTCTTGGAATTTGCTTACCGGGAGGGGATCCCGGTCCACCCCCGCGGCGCCGGCACGGGCTTGAGCGGCGGGTCGGTGCCCCGGGGCGGGGGCATAGCCCTGGTAATGACGGCTATGAACAACATTTATGAGATTAACCCCGAGGACATGCTGGCCGTAGCAGATCCGGGGGTAATTACCGCTCAACTGCACCGGGCGGTAGAAGAAAAGGGGCTTTTCTATCCCCCGGACCCCGGCAGCGCGGAAGTTTGCACCCTGGGTGGCAACGTTGCCGAGTGCGCGGGGGGGCCCCGCGCCCTCAAGTATGGCGTCACCAGAGACTACATCCTGGGCCTGGAAGTGGTGCTGGCCGGCGGCCGGGTAATCCGTCCGGGAGGCCGGACCGTTAAAAACGTCACCGGCTATGACCTTTGCCGGCTGTTTACCGGCTCTGAAGGGACCCTGGGGGTCATCACCAAAATTACCCTGCGTCTTATACCCAAGCCCCCGGCCGTCAAAACCATCCTGGCAGCCTTTAAAGACCTGGTGCAGACAGGTGAAGCAGTAAACGCTATCCTTAGCGCCGGCATCATACCGAGGACCCTGGAGATTATGGACAGTATATCCATCGCCATTGTAGAACAGTTCAGCCCGTGCGGTTTACCCCGGGAAGCAGCAGCCGTGCTCCTTATCGAGACTGATGGAGACAGGGAGCAGGCTCAAAGGGACGCTGAAAAGGTGGTAGCGGTTCTGGAAGAAATAGGAGCTACTCAAATCAGATTGGCCGCTGATGCCAGGGAAGCAGGAGAATTATGGCGGGCACGACGGGCAGTTTCCCCGGCCATAACCCGGATTAAACCCACCAAAATTTCTGAGGATGCTACTGTCCCCCGCAGCCAGGTGCCGGCCATGATCCGGAGGCTGGGACAAATTCGGGAAAAATACCAGATTGACCTGGTAATTTTTGGCCATGCCGGTGACGGCAACCTCCACCCCAACATAGCCTGCGACAGCAGGGATGCCGGAGAAATGCTGCGGGTGGAAAAAGCTATTGCGGAAATCTTCCAGGCCGCTTTAGAACTGGGGGGAACCCTTTCGGGAGAACACGGCATCGGCCTTCTCAAGGCACCTTTTCTTATGACAGAACTGGGAGAGGCCGGCTACCAGGTCATGCGGGATATTAAGAGGTCGCTGGATCCGAAAAACATCCTGAACCCCCACAAAATTTTCTCCGGGTGAAAGGCCAACTCTGGTGCGGCTCCTTATGGGATACTGCAAATCTTAAATCATGTTTAACCCCAGCTGCTCCAGGGAGGTTTGAATGGGGGAACGACCGGCTCTAAATCATGCATTCACCAAGGGGAACAAATCTGCTATAATGTCTGCGGTGGATCAGTTAACCAGGAGGGGGTCGAGTTGGCGAATTTGCTGGTAGAAGTAGCCGTCAGCTCGGCCCCTGTTTACACCCGGCTTCCATGCTGGGCGAGGATGGAAAATAACAATGGAACACTAACCTACCAGGTGTCGCCGGAGCTGTCTTCCCAGGTAAAAGAAGGCTCCCTGGTCCTGGTCACGGTGGGCAAGCAGCTGGCCACAGGAGTGGTAGTCGCCCTGCCTGATAAAGCGAACCGGACCAGGTTAAAAGCCATCAAGGCAGTCCTGGAAAGGGATTTTCTGCCGCCGGGGATGATAGAACTTGGCCGCTACCTGGCCGAGCGTTATTTCTGTTCCCTGGCTGCGGCTATCAATGCCCTCCTGCCGCCGACGACAGGCCGGCGCTTAGAGCGCCGGTGGTGCTGGCTACCAGCTCCGGGAGGCGAAACGGAAGAGGCGTTAAACCTGGCTAACTGCCTGCCTGCGCCGGCCGGAGCCGTGGCCGCCTACCTGGCCAGCCGCCGGGAAGCCGGGGAAGGCCAGTTACAGCAGTTTGGCCGCCGGCAGGAGCTTAGCGGAGTTTTAACCGCTTTAAAATCCCACGGCCTGATCCGGGAAGAGTGGTCCTGGCGCGGGGCACCCCGCGAGAGGCGGACCCGGTGGGTAGCAGCCGGGGAAAGAGCGGCAGCGGGAATAGAAGCTCTGATAAAAAAAGCACCGCGCCAGGCGGCCATCCTGAAGGCCCTCCTGGACGGCGGCCCCCAGCCGGTTGCCAGCCTTGCTGCCGGGGGAGGATATGCGGCCCTCAAGCGCCTGGAAGAACAAGGTTTAATTGAAATTACCCCGTCACCACCCGGGGATAAGAAGGAGACATGTCCTCAAATCAAACTTAATGCGGCTCAGGAAGAAGCCGCAGGGATTATCAATGCCGCCCTGGGACGGGGGGGAACCTTTTTACTCCACGGTGTTACCGGTAGCGGCAAAACCGAGGTTTACTTGCGCTGTGCCGCAGAGGCCCTGGCAAAGGGTTACCAGGTCTTGTTCCTGGTTCCGGAACATTCCCTGATCCCCCAGATGGTGACCCGGATAAGGCAAAGGCTGGGGGAGAAGGTGGCCGTTGTTCACGGGGAACTGGCTGCCGGTGAAAGGGCGACCGTTTGGGAGCAGGCCCGCCGGGGGGAAATCCAGATTATCACCGGTAGCCGGTCGGCCCTTTTTACCCCCCTGCCGCGGCTGGGGCTCATCATCGTTGATGAAGAACACGCCGGCAGTTACAAGCAGGATACCGCGCCCCGCTATGACGCGCGCGAGGTCGCCATCAAGCGGGGGCAGTTGGAAGGAGCGGTGGTGGTTCTGGGGAGTGCCACCCCCAGTACTGAGATATTTTACCTGGCCCGGCAGGGGAAAATACAGTTGTTACAGCTGCCCCGGCGGGCGGGGAATGTAAGCCTGCCCCGGGTGGAAATAGTTGATTTGCGGGCTGAATTCCGGGCCGGCCATCAGGGTATTTTAAGCCGGCGGCTGGAAGAGGGGATAACTACCGCCCTGGCAGCGGGACAGCAGGCCATTCTCTTTTTAAACCGCCGGGGCTATGCCCACCATATCCTTTGCCGCCAATGCGGCCATGTTCCTTTATGCAGGCACTGTGCCGTGGCCCTGACCTATCACCGGGACGGTACCCTGCGCTGCCATTATTGCGGCTATGTGGAAAAGGCATTAGCCAGTTGCCCGGTATGCGGTAGTACCCTGGTACGTTTAGGTTCCGGCACCCAGCGGGTGGAAGAAGAAGCGCGAGCTTTATGGCCCGGGGCCAGAATCTTAAGGGCCGATGGAGATACTACAGCCAGGAAGGGCCAGTGGGAAAAGATCTACCGCACCTTTGCTGACGGACAGGCCGATATTCTTATCGGTACGCAGACCATTACCAAAGGTATGGATTTTCCTGGTGTTACCCTGGTGGGTGTGGTTAACGCCGATTTATCCCTGTACCAGCCGGACTTTCGCGCCCGGGAACGTACCTTTCAGCTGTTAACCCAGGTAGCCGGCCGGGCTGGCCGCCGGACCGGCATAGGGGAAGTCATTATTCAAACTTATAACCCCCACGACCCGGCCATTACCCTGGCCGCGACCCAGGATTATCACAAGTTTTACGAACAGGAGATAGCTATGCGCCGCAGCTTAAGCTATCCTCCCTTTATAAAATTGGTGCGTCTGGGTTTTACCGGTCCGGACGAAGCCAGGGTTATAGAAACCGCCCATGAGGTGGCCGGATTAATTAACAGTAAAGGCGGCAAGATCCAGGTTCTGGGTCCGGCTCCGGGGTACCCGTCCCGGGTTAAGGATCATTACCGCTGGCAGCTGATGCTCAAGGTGCCCGGCTGGTCGCGGTATAAAGGCCACCTGGCTGCAAGCCTGGCGGCATACCGCAACCGCCATAATGTCCGTATGATAGTAGATGTAGGACCCATTAATCCTTGGTAAAAGGCAGGAGGCAAAGAGGTTGGCAATTCACCAGATTTTAGTCCACCCTGACCCCATCTTGCGGGAAAAGTCGCAGGCGGTAAAAAAAATTACCCCTAATATCTGGAAACTTTTGGATAACCTGGCCGATACCATGTATGATGCTCCCGGGGTGGGCCTGGCGGCCCCCCAGATTGGCGTCTTAAAGCGGGTTATTGTCGTTGACGTAGGGGAAGGGTTGATCGAGCTGATTAATCCGGAAATAATAGCGGCCAGGGGAAAGGATGTAGGCCCGGAAGGGTGTCTGAGCGTCCCCGGGGCCCAGGGGGAAGTACCACGGGCGGCCGCCGTAACCGTGCGGGGTCTCGACCGTCATGGCCGGGAGAGGGAAATCAAAGCGGAAGGTCTCCTGGCGCGTGCCCTGCAGCACGAGATTGACCACCTGGACGGGGTGCTCTTTATCGATAAAGTCGTGCGTTGGCTGGAAAATAATCCTGAGGAGCGGTAAACATGCGCCTTGTATTTATGGGTACGCCCGAATTTGCCGTACCATCCCTGAAAGCCCTGCTTAATTCCGGTCATGAAATCACCGGGGTGGTTACCCAGCCAGACCGTCCCCGGGGCCGGGGGAAAAAACTCCAGCCCCCCCCGGTTAAAGAGGCAGCGGCAGCAGCGGGACTACTGGTAAGCCAGCCAGTAAATATGAAAGAAGGGGAATTCTTAACCAGGCTCAAGCAGTGGCAGCCCGAAGTCATTGTGGTCGTTGCCTTTGGTCGTATCCTACCGCGGGAGATTTTGGACCTGCCATTGAAGGGTTGTATCAACCTGCACGCTTCCCTCTTACCTCGCTACCGGGGGGCAGCCCCCATCCACCGGGCGGTAATGAACGGTGAAACAGAAACCGGCGTCACCACCATGTGGATGGCACCCCAATTAGACGCCGGTGACATTATCCTCCAGGAGAAGCTACCCATTGGGCCGGATGCTACCACCGGGGAAATCCACGACCGGCTGGCCGTCATGGGTGCAGAGCTCCTGGAACATACTCTGGACCTGGTGGCCGCCGGCCGGGCTCCCCGGCAGCCCCAGGATGAAGCCCTGGCCACCTACGCGCCCCCCCTTAAACCGGAAGAAGAGATGATTAACTGGGCGCAGCCGGCAGATAATATCTATAACCTTATTCGCGGCTTGAACCCCTGGCCGGGGGCCTACACCCTGCGGGCCGGCGAACGCCTGAAGGTATATGGTGCCAGGATTTTAGATGCAGCAACTACCGGAGTACCGGGCCGGGTGGTGGCGGTAACGGGTGAAGGTTTTGTCGTTCAAGCGGGTAGAGGCAGGCTTCTCATTACCGCCGTCCAGCCCCAGGGCAAAAGGATTATGCCGGCGGATGCCTACCTGCGGGGTTATCCCCTGGCCACGGGGGAGGTGCTGGGATGCGTATAAAAAAACGCCTTTTTATCGGTCTCCTGGCCCTGAGCCTTTTATTTATAACTGCCGTGCTGGCAGGTAGCTGGTATCTCCTGGTTAACCATACCAGTTTTCTCAATCGTCTCCTTCTAGTGCTGGGTTTTTTTACCCTGGCAGTCCTCTTCCTCATCATTGCCCTGGGAATCGGCGGGCTGGTATTGATCCTCTGGCAGGAACGCAGCCGGCCCTTCCTCCAGCGCCTGGGCTTAATAGCCGTCAATACCCTTTTTCCCGTGGCCCTGGCCCTGGGCAGGCGCCTGGGGGTTAAGGCAGAAACCATTAAAGCCTCGTTTATTGAGATGAACAACCAGCTAGTACGCCTGCAGGGTCTCCTGATCGAACCCGGGAAGATCCTCCTCCTGGCTCCCCACTGCCTGCAGTGGAGCGGTTGTCCCCATAAAATCACAGTTGACGTCTATAACTGTCGCCGCTGTGGCCGCTGCCCCATTGATTCCCTTCATGCCCTGGCCGAAAGATACGGTGTCCGCCTCGCCGTGGCTACCGGAGGTACTCTGGCCCGGCACTTTGTTAAACAGTACCGGCCGCGGGCGGTAGTGGCCATTGCCTGCGAGCGTGATTTAACCAGTGGCATCCAGGATACCCAACCTATGCCTGTCCTGGGGGTTTTAAACTCAAGGCCCCACGGCCCCTGCCTCAATACCCAGGTTAATTTAAACCAGGTAGAGCAAGCCATCCAGTTTTTCCTGTACGGCAAAACAATCAGCCAGCCCCAGGTACGCAGTGAAGGCTGGGGAGTTGGTAGCAGTGTGTAGAGGAGGTAACAGAAAGTGAAACTCAGGCCGGCTGCTTCGGCCCGGGAGGCGGCCCTGCAGGTCATTTACCGGGTGACGGAAGAAGGGGCCTTTACCAGCCTGGCCCTGAATGAAGTCTTGCAGGCCTCCAACCTTGAGGGCCGTGACCGCACCCTGGCCACGGAGCTGGCCTACAGTGCCGTCAAGGC
This sequence comes from Moorella sp. E308F, assembly GCF_006538365.1. NCBI lineage: Bacteria > Bacillati > Bacillota > Clostridia > Neomoorellales > Neomoorellaceae > Neomoorella > Moorella sp. E308F. The sequence goes on from NZ_BJKN01000002.1 coordinate 69,355, forward strand.
CTGGCAAACCCTGGACTGGGCCCTGAGTCTCTTTTTAAAATACCCCCTGGCCAAACTTCCGCCATGGATTCGCTGCCTTTTACGTCTGGGAGGGGCGCAGCTCATGTATTTACCGCGGATACCCGCGCGGGCGGCCATCTATGAAACGGTGGAACTGGCCAAAAAATATGGTCACCGGGGCACGGTGGGCCTGGTAAACGGCATCCTGCGCAACCTGGAACGCCGCAAGGAGAATTTACCTTACCCGGAACCGGGGAGTGATCCTGCCGGCTACCTTTCCTTGCGTTATTATCATCCCCGCTGGCTGGTAGAGAAATGGCTGGCGCAGTTTGGCTATGAAGAGACGGAAGCCCTCTGCCGGGTGAATAATGGACCGGCGCCCATGGCGATCCGCGTCAATACCCTGAAGACGACAGTGGCCGGCCTGACAGCGCGCCTCCAGGACGAGGGAGCTTCTGTCAGGCCGGCCCCCTATGCCCCGGAGGGCCTTATAGTTGAAGGCCTGGGGGCGGTAGAGGCCAGCCCTTCCTTCCGGGAAGGGTTGTTCTATGTCCAGGATGAAGGTTCCCAGCTGGTTGGTCATGCTTTAAAACCCGAACCAGGGTCTTTTGTTATTGATGCCAGTGCCGCCCCGGGCGGCAAGACGACGCACCTGGCCCAGCTTATGGCCAACAGGGGCACGATTCTGGCCTGCGATGTCCATCCTTCTCGCCTGGAGTTAATTAAAGAAAACTGCCGGCGCCTTGGCGTAACTTGCGTACAAACGGCCCTGGCGGATGCCCGTGAACTTGGGAAACGTTATCCGGGGATAGCCGATTATCTGCTCATTGATGCGCCCTGTTCAGGGCTGGGGGTGTTACGCCGCCGGCCCGATGCCCGCTGGCGCAAGGAACTGGCCGGGATTAAGGAACTGGCCCGGCTGCAGCTGGAAATTCTCCAGGGAGCCAGACGGGCTTTAAAGCCGGACGGGGTTTTAGTCTACAGCACCTGCTCCCTGGCCCCGGAAGAAAACCAGGAAGTTATCCGGCAATTCCTCGACCAGGCGCGAGAATTTTCCCTTGTTACCCTTAAACCGTGGCTGCCGGTCGTACCATCTGACCTGGAAGCCGCGGCCCGTCAGGGCTGGGTGCAGTTTCTACCCCAGCGCCACGGTACCGACGGCTTTTTCATAGCGCGCTTAAAAAGGTAAACCCTAAAGGATTTTACCCCTTTATGCAGAATAAAGTTAGGTGGATAATTTGCGCTAAGCGTTAAAAAACGTTGTAAAAACTATTAAAGAAAACCTGCAGCGGCAATCGCTAGCCGGGTGTTGAGAAGGGTACCCATTTTTTGAAAGGGATCTCCTTGTTCGTATAAGGGGGGAAATATATGGATGTTATGCCCTGGACGGCACTGTTCTTTCAGTCCATACCGGAGGAAATAATTTTAGTTACTTTAGGTCTGGCGCTAATTGGCGAGTATCCGGGGATGAAAGGGATTGTTGCGGTTGGGATAAGCGGAGCGGTGTTTTCCTTTTATTTCCGCCATTTATCCCTGCCTTTTGGAATTCATACTTTAGCTTCGATTGTTGTATTGGCCCTGGCAATGTGGCTGTTATTACGGGTTAATTTATTTAAAGGGCTTTTAGCTGCTTTCCTAGGTATTGTGAGTTTAGGTATTATTGAAAGCATATCTTTCCCTCTTATTTCCTTATTAACCGGCTTGAGTTTTGAAGCGGCTCTTCAAGATCCTTTATTAAGAATCCTTTTCCCCCTCCCTGATGAAATAATTCTGGGCCTGTTTGCTTATTTCTGCCGGCGCCGGCGTTTGTCCTTAATTAGTACCGGAAAACTCATATCAAATAATGCCCGGAAGGATAACGAGGATGAAAAGTAGAAATTTCACCTGGATTATTATAACCCTGGTCCTGCTGCAAGCTTTGTTGATTATTATCCTCAATTTAAGCCATTATGCCCGTGAAACTTTTCCTATTTTTTATCCGGAAAAGAACCCGACGTCTTATTTTATGATTTCATTTTTATTCTTATTAACCTATGTTGGTATAATTTATATTTTATTTTCTGCCGCCCGCCGGGATATGCAGCTATTGCAGCAGGAACTGTACATCGAAAATTTAAAGGAGAGCCTGAAAAATTTACGCGCCCAGCGCCATGATTTCATCAGCCACCTGCAGACGGTCTACGGCCTGCTGCAGATGGAGATGGCTGACGCTGCCCTGGAATACATAACCTCTGTTTGCAACGAGGTGCGCCAGCCCACCCGCATCATCGAAGTCAACCAGCCGGTACTGGCGGCCCTTTTCCAGACCAAGGCTGCCGCAGCGGAAGCCCGGGGGATAAGCTTTCAATATGAAATAAACAGCGATTTAAAGGGGTTTCTGCTGCCCCAGACGGATGCCACCAGTATCTTTGGCAACCTCCTGGACAACGCCATCGAAGCCGCCCTGGCCGCCCTGCCCGGTGTGGAAAAGCGCATCTGGCTGCGGATCTTTAATGCCGACAACTACTACTGCTTTGAGGTGGGCAACACCGGCCCGGCCATTCCCCTTGAGCTGCAGAAAAAAATTTTTGAAAGGGGTTTTACCACGAAGAAGGTCGATGAAGAGAACCACGGCCAGGGACTACACATCGTCCAAAAGCTGGTGGCAGCCCATAACGGCCAGATCAAGGTATACAGCAGCGACCAGGGGACGGTCTTTACGGTGAGATTTCCCGTTTTATCAACATAATTTGCCATGGTGGCAGGAATCTATGAAAATTTGTAGAAAGAATAATATGGAAGAATTAGCAAACATTTATGGAGCAGGCAAGCCTTGCTAAGCATTCACCGTTTAGCCCGAAGCAGTGCCGCGTACCTGGTGGCCAGGTTACCGGATGGTCAAAATAAACCGGAGGTAGAAGTAGTAGCCTTTGGCCTGGAGGTGGCCCTGGGAGCCAGCGTGCAGCTGCTTGTTTTTATGGCCACTGCCTGGTATTTGGGCCTGCTGCCGGAGATGATGGCAGCCCTCATAACCATGGCCACTTACCGTCTGCTGGCCGGCGGCGTGCACTGCAGCGCCTATTACCGCTGTCTGATTTTGTCATTGTTAACCCTTATCATTCTGGCCCACCTGGGCCGCTGGCTGGCAGGTGCTCTGGGAGGAAGTTTGCCGGTGGTTGTGCTGCTGGTATTTGCAGCCAGCCTGGTAATTGCCTGGCGCCGGGCACCGGCGGAATCGGCGGCGGCCCCCATTATCAACCCGGTGCGCAGGTCCAGGTTAAAGAAAGCCTGTTATTTATGGTTAGTTCTATGGCTGGCAACCGTTATGCTGGGTTATCACCTGGGGTGGCGCAGCAGCCTCCTGGCCAGCAGCCTGCTGGCTCTAGTTTTCCAGGACTTGGCCCTGACACCTTTTGGCTTTGCCGCCGTGGGGCGGGCAGACGGCGTGTTAAAACGCCTCCTGCCCCTGGGATAAAACTGGAGAAAAGGAGGTGAAGTTTCATGTTGAAGAAACTGGCGGCCACGGTAGTATCCCTGGGCGTGGCCCTGGCCGTCCTGGTGGCCAATAGCAGCGTATGGCCGGCCAGTGTCTTGTTGTGGCACCAGCCGGAAGTCCCGGCCAGTTTAAGGAAGTAGCGTAAGGGATATTAGATAGCTAAGGGAGGTTCACTCCCTTTTTTTCTTTATCTTGACCCCGGCCGGGGACAATGTGGTATATTATGGTATAGCTTCATTCATAATAATGCCAGGGGATGGTTATGACTACCAAGATTGACCTGCGGGGCCTGCTGCCCGAGGAACTGGCTCAACTGGCGGCAGAACTGGGTGAAGCGTCCTACCGCGGTCGGCAGCTTTTCCACTGGCTCCACCGCCGCCGGGCTACCAGCCTGGAGGCAATGACCGAATTGCCCGGGGCTTTCCGGGCCCGGCTGGCCGGTCAGGCTGTCCTGCCACCGGTAGAGGTCATAAACCGGAGGGTGGCGGCCGGCGGCCTGACCCGGAAGTTATTGCTGCGCCTGGCGGACGGTGAGCTGATTGAATGTGTACTTATGTCTTATGAAGATGGCCGCCGGCGGCAGACTGCCTGCCTGTCCAGCCAGGTGGGCTGCGCCATGGGTTGCACCTTTTGCGCCACCGGGCAGGGCGGCTTCCGCCGCAACCTCACGCCGGGGGAAATTGTCCTCCAGGCCCTGGCCCTGGTGAAAGATGTGCAGCTGCGGGACCCTGAGGCTCGCTTGAGCAACATCGTCTTTATGGGCATGGGCGAGCCCCTGCTTAATTACCGGGCCGTCTTAAAGGCGGTGCGTATCTTTGAACACCCGCAAGGGTGGGGTATAAGTCACCGGCGGATAACCATATCTACCTGTGGCCTGGTGCCCCAGATCAGGCAGCTGGCCGGGGAGAAGCCGCCCCTTGAACTGGCCGTTTCCCTCCATGCCGCCACCAATGAGCTGCGGGAGCGGTTAATGCCCATTAACAGACGGTATCCCCTGGAAGAGCTGATTCCGGCCTGCCGCCACTATGGCCGGATAACGGGGCGGCGGGTTACCTTTGAATATGCCCTCATTGCCGGTGTCAATGACCGCCGGGAAGACGCCGGGCGCCTGGTCGAGTTGCTCCAGGGGGTGCTGGCCTTTGTCAACCTGATCCCCTTAAACCCGGTTCCCGGCAGCCCCTACAAGGGTGTAAGCCGGGCGAAGGCGTGGCTTTTTGCCTCCTGGTTGCAAAAGGCCGGCCTGGCAGCTGCCGTGAGGGAAAGCCGGGGACAGGATATCGCCGCCGCTTGCGGCCAGCTTCGCAGTAACGCCGGCCGGGAGGTGTTTTAATGGATTGGCTGGAAAAAAACGAGCGTTTCTGGCAGCGACTCTTTGATAGCCTATTCCGCCGCGGAGTCGATGTCCCCCTCCAACCTGTGGAGATTGCCAAAAAACTGGCTAAAACTATGGTTGCCCAGCGCACGGTAAGCGTCAGCCGTGTCTACGTCCCCAATATTTACCTGGTTCATTTAAATCCCAAGGATTTTGAACGCCTGTCGGCCTTTGAACATGCCCTGGCTAGGGAACTAGCCGGCTACCTAGAGAAGAAAGCGGCCGAGCAAAATTTAACCATGGTCGGCGAACCCCGGGTAGAGCTGGAGGTAGAAGACGAACTGGCCCCGGGTGAGGTGCGTATCCACGCCCGCATGGAAGAAGGGCGGCCGGAGGAAGAGGGGAACGCCCATGTTGAAAGCGATACGTTAATTTACAAGGCCATCGATGCGGAGGAAGATGACCGGCCAGGCCGGCCCTCCTTAAAGCTAACCGTTATTGCCGGGCCGGATGCGGGGCGTACGTTTCTCCTGCGGCCCGGGAAGCAGGTCCTGGGGCGCCAGCCAGTCTGCGATTTTATCCTGACCGACGAGCAGGTTTCCCGGCGCCACTGCCAGCTGGAAGAAAGCCATGACCGGGTCCTGCTGGTGGACCTGGGCAGCCGCAACGGCACTCTGGTTAACGGGAAGAGGGTGGAACGGGCCTTTTTGAACCCCGGCGACCGTATGCAGGTGGGCCGGACTGTGTTAGAATTACAGATAAGCTAGCCGGAGCGGGTGGTTACGTTGGCGGAAATTTTGCTGGCCGGGTTGAGATTTGTTTTTGTAATTTTAATCTACCTTTTCCTGTGGCATGTCTTAAGGCTCATGTACCTGGAGCTGGCGCCGGGTCATCACATTAAGCGTACCCGTGGCACCGCTGGCCGGCCGGTTTTAACTGTCCTGGAAACAAAAAACGCAGGCATAAAAAAAGGAGAAAGATATCTCCTCGGCGAAAATATTACCATTGGCCGCGATCAACATAATGATATTGTAATTAACGACTTTCACGTTTCGGCCCGTCACGCTGTAATTACCCGTCGCGGCGAAGAATGGCAGTTAGTTGACCTGGATAGCACCAACGGGACTTACGTCAACGGCCACCTACTAACCGGCCCGCAGAGTTTACGGCCTGGCGATGAAGTACGGATTGGCGGCGTGACCTTTAAAGTGGGGTGGGAAGATGCGAGCCGAGGCCCTTTCCCATACCGGACTGGTGCGGCCCGGTAATGAAGATTATTTTATTAGCGACGTTGAACGGGGGCTTTTCGCCGTAGCCGATGGTATGGGCGGGCACCAGGCCGGGGAAGTTGCCAGCCACCTGGCTCTACGGGCCCTGCAGGACAGGCTTTTTTACGGGACAGCGGGGGAACCGTTGCCCCGGTTGCTGGCCGCGGCAGAATTTGCCAACGAGATAGTTTACCGGTGCTCCCTGTCCAGCCGGGAACGGGCGGGGATGGGCACAACCATGACGGCCGTCTGGATAGTGGGATCAAGGGGTTTCCTGGTCCATATCGGCGACAGCCGTGCTTACCTTTTTCGGGACGGACAGTTACAGGTATTAACTAACGATCATTCTTATGTCGGCGAACTAGTCCGCTGCGGCGGCCTGACGGCGGAAGAGGCCCGTCTGCATCCCCAGCGCAATATCCTTACCAGGGCACTGGGGACGGGGAATACGGTTGATATTGACAGCCGAGAAATTGAGCTGAAGCCGGGAGACCGGTTGCTATTATGTACCGACGGCCTCTATGAGGTCATTCCCGATCAGGAGCTGGCGGACATCATGAACCGCCACCAGGAACTGGCTGGAGCTACCCGGCAATTGTTGCGACTGGCCCTGGAGCGGGGAGGGCCGGATAATGTTACGGTGGTGTTGGCCCTTTATGAGTAGTGGCGGTACCAGTACAAACCGGGGACAGGAGATGGCCCTGCTAATCTGGCCGTCTTTAATCCTGGCTGCCGGGTACGGTTATATGGTAACTTTTGCCTCCCGCCAGCCCGGCTGGCATCCGGGCTATGCTCTGGCCCTGCTGCTGGGGGGGTTCTGGGGGGCGCACCTGATTTTAAGGGCTACCCGCCATGGTGGCGATCAGTATCTCCTTCCCCTGGCGGCCACCCTAACGGCCCTGGGTCTTACCTTTTTGTTCCGACTGGACCCCGGACTCGCTTACCGCCAGATTATCTGGACCATAATGGGGCTTTTAGTCCTTATAGTCGTTGCTGTTGGTTTCCGGGATTACCAGCGCCTGGAACATTATCCCTACCTCTTTTTATCCCTGGGGCTTTTTTTCCTGCTTATTACCGTCCTGCTGGGGACGCGCATCGGCGGGGCCAAGAGCTGGCTGACCCTTGGTTCATTCCGTATGCAACCGGTAGAAGCTGTCAAGGTCCTCATGGTTATGTACCTGGCCGGGTATTTAAGCGACAAGAGGGAGCTGCTGATCCAGGGAGCCGGGCGTTTATCCTGGGGCCCCCTCCTGGTGGCTGTAGCCCTGGCCGTTTTATTGCTGGTCCTGCAGCGTGACCTGGGTTCAGCCCTGATTCTCCTCATTACTTTCCTGGCCATGCTCTACCTGGCCACCGGGAAATTACGCTTTTGTGTGGCAGGGGGAGCCTTATTTAGTCTGGGAGCGGTACTGGCTTACCTGGTCTTCCCCTATCTCCGGGCGCGCATTGCCGTCTGGATCAACCCCTGGGCAGATTATAGCGGGGCCGGTTACCAGGTTGTTCAGGCCCTGATCACCCTGGGGAGCGGCGGTATCTTTGGTACCGGCCTGGGCCTGGGTTATTCCGAGGTGATCCCGGCTGTTGCCACCGACTTTATCTTTGCCACCATGGGCGAGGAAATGGGATTAATGGGCAGCCTGGGGGTTATCCTTCTCTACCTGCTGTTTGCCCTGCGAGGTTTCCGTGCCGCCCTCCGGGCCCCCGAGGAGCAGGGCGTACTGCTGGCTGGCGGGTTGACCGTACTCTGTACCTTCCAGGCCCTGATCATTATGGCCGGGGTTAGCAAGCTCCTGCCCCTGACGGGGGTAACCCTGCCGTTTGTCAGTTACGGCGGCAGTTCCCTGGTGATCAGCTACCTGTTGCTGGCTTTACTCCTCAATGTCAGCGCTGCCGGCCGGGAGGCAAAACCATGAAAACCGGGGTGCGCCGCCTGGCCCTGGCGACAGGTGTATTTTTCGTCATTCTCATTGTGTACCTGACCTACATCCAGGCCATAGCCGGGGAGAGGCTCTATTTAAACCCCCTGAACCCGCGTTTGAACCTGGTTGAGCAGCAAACCGAGCGCGGGACGATTTATGATCGCGCCGGCAGGGTCCTGGCCCGGACGGTGGGGAACCCGGGCCAGTTCCAGCGCCAGTATCCCTACGGCCAGGCGGCGGCCCAGGTGGTGGGGTATGTTTCCGGGCGCTTTGGCAGCAGTGGCCTGGAAGCCAGCCGGGATGGCGATCTCCTCGGTCTTACCGGCTGGCAGCAGCTGGTCAATAAAGGCCGGCGTTTAATAGGCCAGGCGGCCCGGGGGAATGATCTGCACCTCACCCTGGATGCCGATTTACAAAGCCTGGCAACGAACCTGCTGGCCGGCCGGCGGGGAGCGGTTGTCGCCCTGGACCCGCGCACCGGTGCCGTCCTGGCCCTGGCCAGCAGCCCGGCCTTTGACCCCAACCGGCTGGAGGAGGAATGGCAGCGGATTAATAGCCCCGGCGCCGGCAGTCCCCTCCTGAACCGGGCCATCCAGGGTCTCTATCCCCCCGGTTCGATTATGAAGCTGGTAACGGCCACCGCGGCCCTGGAAGCCGACCCCGGTATTTTGCAGCGTGATTTCTACTGCCCGGGTTACCTGGAGGTCCAGGGCTGGAAGCTTACCTGCCCCCGGCCCCATGGCCACCTGAATTTCCAGCAGGCCATGATGTATTCCTGCAATGTTACCTTTGCCACCCTGGCCCTGGAAGCCGGGGCGGATAAATTCAAAGAAACGGCAGCCCTGTATGGCTTTGATAAACCTTTAAAGTTCGACCTGCCAGTCGAGGAATCCCGGGTGCCGGGCCGCCTGGATGCCAGCGCCCTGGCAGGGAGTTCCATTGGCCAGGGGGCCGTACTGGCAACGCCCCTGCAAATGGCCATGGTCACGGCCGCTATTGCCAATAAGGGTATCTTAATGCAGCCTTACCTGGTCGAGAAGGTAACGGCAGCAGGTGGCCGGCTCCTCTGGCAGGCTGTGCCGCGGCCTCTCCAGGTGGTAACCGGGGCCAGAGTAGCGGCGGATATTAAAAATGCCATGGTGGCTACAGTAAACGGTGGGACAGCTACGGCTGCAAGCTTACCGGGGACTCAGGTGGCGGCCAAAACAGGCTCCGCCCAGAATCCCGGGGGCGAAACCCATGCCTGGCTGGTGGCTTTTGCTCCGGCGGAAGAACCGCGGATTGCTGTAGCCGTTGTCGTGGAAAATGCTGGTGCGGGTGGCGCGGTAGCAGCCCCCATTGCCCGGGAAATTATGGCGGCAGCCTTGAGGCGGTGACTCAATGGATAAAATGATTGGTAAAATCCTGGAAGGTCGTTATGAGATAATTGATGAACTGGGAGGCGGGGGCATGGCCCGGGTCTACCGGGGACAGGACCGCCTGCTGCACCGTTATGTGACCATCAAAATTTTGCGGGAACAGTATGCCAGCGATAAGGACTTTTTAACCCGCTTCCACAGGGAAGCCCAGGCTGTAGCCAGCTTGTCCCATCCCAATGTGGTCAGCATCTATGACGTTGGCCAGGAAGACGGCATCCATTATCTGATTATGGAGTATGTTGAAGGCCGGTCCTTAAAGGATCTTATTAAAGAACGAGGGCCCCTGCCGCCCTTGGAGGCTATCGATATAGCCCTGCAAATTTGTGACGCCCTGGAACATGCCCATGAAAATGGCGTTATCCACCGGGATATTAAACCCCATAACATCCTCATTACCCGCAATGGCCGGGTCAAGGTAACCGATTTTGGTATCGCCCAGGCCGTCAATGAAGCAACCATGTCTTACAGCGGTACCATGGTCGGTTCTGTTCATTACCTGGCACCGGAACAGGCCAGAGGCGGGGTTACCGGCGCGGCGGCCGATATTTATTCCTTTGGTATTGTCCTCTACGAAATGCTGACCGGGGATCTTCCCTTCCACGGTGACACCCCGGTAGCCGTGGCCATCAAGCATATCCAGGAATCCCCCCGGCCCTTGCGGGAGATAAACCCCAGTGTTCCGGCGGCCCTGGAGCGTATTGTCATGCGCACCCTGGAAAAGGAGCCGGAACGACGCTACCCGTCGGCGACCGCCTTACGTTCGGACCTGTTGGCGGTAAGAAATGCCCTGGCGGAAGATACCTTTGCCACCCAGGTCCTGCCGGCGGTGGAGGCTCCCGACCCTCCGGCCAGTCCCACCCGGCCGCGCCGGCGGCCGCGGGTGTGGGCCTGGGTTTTAATGGTTCTCCTCTTTTTAGGCCTGGCCGCCGCCGGTCTGTGGGCTGGATTTCGTTATTACCTGCTTGTCGGCGAGACAGTGGTACCACCTGTAACTGGCCTTACTGAAGGCCAGGCCCTGGACCGGCTGGCGGCAGCCGGTTTGCGGGGCCAGGTGGGCAGCAGGCAGTATAATGCCGAGGTACCGGCGGGACAGGTTATGGCCCAGGAGCCCGCAGCCGGGGAACGGGTCCGCCGCGGCCGGGTCGTGACCCTGACCGTCAGCCAGGGCACTCGCATGGTTACGGTTCCTCCAGTTATTGGGCTTACGGAGCGAGATGCACGCCTGCGGTTGGAAAATGAAGGCTTACGGGTTGCCGGCGATTCGCTGAAAGTATATCATCCCAGTATCCCCGCAGGTTCAGTAGTGGAACAAAATCCTCCCGGTAACAGCAAGCAGCCAGAGGGTACCGAGGTCAGGTTGATTGTCAGCAAAGGCCCGGAGCCCCAGCTGATTCCTGCCCCCAGTCTGGTTGGCAAATCCCTGGCCGAGGCCCAGCAGCAGCTGGCGGCGGCGAAGCTGCAGCAGGGGACTCTTACTTACAAGCGGAGCGAGGAGCAATTCCCGGGGATAGTCATTGACCAGGACCCGCGACCGGGGTCCAGTGTCCTGCAGGGCAGTGCCATCAATTTAGTTGTCAGCCAGGGGCCGGGGCCGGCCCAGAAACAAGTGGGCGTCACTGTACCTCCGGCTCCGGATGATAAAGAACACGAGGTGCGCATCGTTGTTACCGATGCCAAAGGGACCAGCGAGGTATTGAATAAGAAACAGGAGCAAGGCCAGCAAATCCAGACCGTGATAACGTACTTTGGTAAGGGTAAGCTCCAGGTCTTCCGCGATGGCAATCTAATTTACGAGCGGGATTTACCGTAAGGAGGATGGTATGGAAGGCATCCTTTTACGGCGTTACGGCGGGTTTTACTATGTAGAAACCGGAGGCCAGGTCTGGACCTGTCGCCTGCGGGGCCGTTTCCGGCGCGAGGCCGACCTTCTGCCAGGTGACCGGGTGGAAATGGTGCCCCTGGGTCCCGGGGAAGGGGTGATTGAAGCTGTAAAACCCCGGCGTACCCTCCTGGAGCGCCCGGCCGTGGCCAATGTGGAGCAGGCTATTATCGTTTTTTCCTTAAGCACGCCGCCCCCGGACCTGGAACTGCTGGACCGCCTGCTTTTTTTAAGCAGCGTTAAGGATATTCGGGCCATTATCGTCTGGAATAAAGTCGATGTCGGCCAGGAGAAGTACCTCTATTTACCCGCTATTTACCGGCAAATCGGCTACCCGGTTTTAATCGCCAGTGCCCGCACCGGCCAGGGCGTAGAGAAGCTCAGGGAGATCCTGGCAGGGAGGCTCAGTACCTTTGCCGGCCCCTCCGGGGTGGGCAAGTCCTCCCTCCTCAATGCCCTCCAGCCGGAACTAAACTTGCGGACGGGCGAAGTGAGCGCTAAAGGGGGCCGTGGCCGCCATACCACCCGCCATGCCGAATTAATCAGTCTCCCGGGCGGGGGCTGGGTAGCCGACACCCCGGGTTTCAGCCGCCTGGACTTACCACCCCTGGACAGGTTGGAGGTAGCCGGCCATTTTCCGGAGATGGAACCCTTAATAGGACGCTGCCGTTTTAATTCCTGCCTGCACCGGGGCGAACCCGGTTGTGCCGTGGCCGCGGCCGTAGAGGCCGGGGAAATTGCCGGGCACCGCTATGAACATTACCTTAATTTTCTAGATGAGGTTATTGCCAGGGAAAGGAGCTATTAATCTTTGACCATTATTGCCCCCTCACTGCTGGCTGCCGACTTCAGTAACCTCCAGGCTGAAATAGAAGACGTCGCTGCCGCTGGAGCCGACTGGCTACACCTGGATATTATGGACGGCCATTTTGTCCCCAATATCACCTTCGGGCCGGACCTGGTGGCCGCCTTACGACCTAAAAGCCAGCTGGTTTTTGATGTGCACCTGATGCTTTCCCGGCCGGAAGACTTTATTGCCCCCTTTGCCGCGGCAGGCGCCGACTATATTAGCGTCCACGCCGAAGCTTGTACCCATCTCCACCGAGTGTTGCAGCAAATCCGCGCCGCCGGCTGCCGGCCGGCAGTAGCCTTAAACCCGGCCACACCATTGTCAGTCCTGGATCATATCCTGGCTGAAGTGGATATGATTTTATTGATGACGGTAAATCCCGGCTTTGGCGGCCAGGAGTTTATCCCGGCCATGCTGCCGAAAATAGCCTCCCTGTCCGCCATGTTGCGCCAGCGTAAATTGGACATTTTGCTGGCGGTGGACGGTGGAATTACCCCGGTCACAGCCCGACAGGCCTGCCGGGCCGGAGCCAACGTCCTGGTAGCCGGTTCGGCCATCTTTGGCCGCCCGGACCGGGCGGCAGCCATTAACGCTTTGCGCGCGGCAGAAGACTAGCACCTGCTCCTTGACGCCTGCAGGTTACAGGTCTATAATTACAGTAACGTCCTTCGGGGTTAGGTGCAATTCCTTACCGGCGGTAATAGCCCGCGAGCCCTAAAGGCAGACCCGGTGCAATTCCGGGGCCGACAGTGACAGTCTGGAAGGGAGAAGGCGTTGTGTATCCTTTGCCCTTTCTAACCCCGGAGTACGACCCCGGGGTTTTTTAATGCCTTGAAAAGAAATTAATAGGAGCAAGTGGAAATGCCTCCAGAGGATGTCGAGTACATGCGCCGCGCTCTGGAACTTGCCCGGCTGGGCCTGGGCCGCACGAGCCCCAACCCGGCCGTGGGCGCCGTGATTGTCCGGGATGGCCGCGTGGTAGGTGAAGGTTACCACCAGAGGGCGGGTACTCCCCATGCCGAAATTCATGCCCTGCGGGCGGCGGGTGAGGCAGCTAAAGGCTCTACCCTCTATGTTACCCTGGAGCCCTGCTGCCATTATGGCCGCACGCCGCCCTGCACGGAAGCCATTATAGCTGCCGGTATCCGGCGGGTGGTGGCAGCTATGGCCGATCCCAACCCCAAAGTGGCCGGTGGCGGCTTCCAGGCCCTTCGCCGGGCCGGGATTGAAGTGGAGACAGGCCTCTTAGAAGATGAAGCCCGGCGGCTGAATGAAGCCTTTATCAAGTATATTACCACCGGGCGGCCCTGGGTGACCCTCAAGATGGCCCTGACCCTGGACGGTAAAATCGCCACCCGTACTGGTGCTTCCCGCTGGATTACTGGCCCGGCAGCCAGGCAAAAGGCCCACGAGCTCCGTGATACCCACGACGCCATCCTGGTGGGAATCGGCACCGTCATGGCCGATGACCCCGAGCTCACCACCCGCCTGCCGGGGGGCAAGGGTCGGGACGCCGTAAGGATAATCCTGGACAGCTATTTAAGGATACCTTTAACGGCCAGGGTGTTGAACCTGGCTTCCCCGGCGCCCACCCTGGTGGCCACCACCGCGGCAGCGCCGGTGGAAGCCCGGCAGCAGCTGGCTGCCAGGGGCATCGAGGTCATAGTCTTACCGGCAGAAGACGGCCGGGTGGCTTGGCAGCCCCTGCTGGCTGAACTGGCCCGACGCCAGATTATGAGTATCCTGGTGGAGGGCGGGGCCGGGGTAAATGCTACCGCCCTGGCCGCCGGGGTAGTAGATAAAGTGGTAGCCTTTATTGCTCCCAAGATCTTTGGTGGCATGGCTGCTCCGGGACCGGTAGGAGGGGCCGGGGTAGCGAGCCCTCAAGAAGCCTGGCAACTGGAAAAAGTAGAGGTGGCGACCTGTGGTGAGGATATTATGTTAAGCGGTTATCTGGGCAAAAGAAGGGGAGAGGCGTGTTTACCGGTTTAGTTGAAGAGATAGGGGTTGTCCGCAGGGTAGAAACTGTTGGCCAGGGAGCCCGTTTAACCATTGCCGCCCGGAAGGTCCTGTCCGGTACCCGCCGGGGTGACAGTATAGCCGTTAATGGTGCCTGCCTGACGGTAGTTGAATTAACGCCAGCCGCCCTGGTAGCCGAGGTTATGGCTGAAACTTTAAGGGTTACTACCCTCGGTTCTTTAAAAGCGGGGGATCAAGTCAACCTGGAACGGGCCCTGCAGCTGGGCGAGCGGCTGGGCGGCCACCTGGTCAGCGGGCACGTGGACGGCGTGGGGGAAATTAAAACGAAAAGGCAGACAGGCATCGCCTGGGAGCTGGCGGTTGCGGTACCTCCCGGCCTGGAACGCTATATTGCTCCTAAAGGCTCCCTGGCCCTGGATGGTACGAGTCTGACGGTCATTACCGTAGATGGGAACATGGTAACAGTTGGCATCATTCCTCATACGGCCCGGCATACCATCCTGGGGACCAAGGGGCCGGGAGACAAGGTAAATATTGAAGTCGACCTGCTGGCCCGTTACCTGGAAAGGCTCCTCACTGGGCCCCAGGAGGAGACTGGTCGGAAGGGTTTGACCGTGGAGTTCCTCGCCGCCAATGGCTTTATTTAATATGAGGGGAAGAAGGTGATTCGCCATGGGCGAAGAAAAAATTAAATTTAATACCATTGAAGAAGCCCTTGACGATATACGGGCCGGGCGTATGGTGGTGGTGGTGGATGACGAGGACCGGGAGAATGAAGGCGATTTGATTATCGCTGCCGAGAAGGTTACGCCGGAAGCCATCAACTTCATGGCTACCTATGCCCGTGGTCTCATTTGCGTACCCATGGAGGGACAGCGTCTGGATGAACTGGAATTGACTCCCATGGTCACGCAAAATACGGAATCGATGGGGACGGCTTTTACAGTCTCCGTCGACGCAGCTGAAGTTACCACAGGTATTTCCGCTTTTGAAAGGGCTATTACTGTTAAAAAGCTTATTGACCCCCGCACCCGTCCTGAAGACCTGCGCCGGCCGGGGCATATATTCCCCTTGCGGGCCAAACAAGATGGGGTGTTGCGGCGGGCCGGGCATACAGAAGCCGCTGTGGATCTCGCCCGCCTGGCCGGCCTCTACCCGGCCGGGGTAATTTGCGAAATCATGAATCCAGATGGGACCATGGCCCGGGTGCCCCAGCTCTATGAATTCTGCCGGGAACATGGTTTAAAGCTTATTACCGTCGCCGATTTAATCAAATACCGCCGCCGGACGGAGAAACTGGTCCGCCGGGTGGCCGAGGCCGACTTGCCCACCGCTTACGGCCATTTTAAAGCCGTCGCCTATGAAGAAGTAATGAGTGGCAAGGGTCACCTGGCCCTGGTGAAGGGAGATATTGCCGGTAGCCAGCCGGTACTGGTCCGGGTTCACTCCGAATGCCTGACAGGGGATGTTTTTGGCTCCTTACGCTGCGACTGCGGCGAGCAGCTCCAGCAGGCCATGGCCATGATAGAAGCGGAAGGCCGCGGTGTTATCCTCTATATGCGCCAGGAGGGGCGGGGGATAGGCCTCCTCAATAAAATCAAGGCGTACAGGCTTCAGGAAGAAGGCAAGGACACGGTGGAAGCCAACGAAGCCCTGGGTTTCCCGGCCGACCTGCGGGACTATGGCATCGGCGCCCAGATCCTGGCCGACCTGGGCGTCCGCCAGATCCGGCTCCTCACTAATAATCCCAAAAAGATTGCCGGCCTGGAAGGATATGGCCTTAAAGTTGTCGAAAGGGTTCCCATCGAAATGTGCCCCAACCGGGTCAACAGGCGTTACCTGAAAACGAAGAAGGAAAAAATGGGCCACCTGCTGCAGATAAGTTGAGAAAAATCCAGGTGTTATTACAAAGGGTAGGGTATGTCACTGCGCCGCTCAGGAGCTACGCGCCGACAGGACAACGGCTCGGTTCGGACCGTTGCATGCCGCCTGTGGATTGCCAATGAAAAGGCTCCGGGTTCCGCAAGCTTTGATCCTTCTATGAGGTTGTGCTTGTTTCCTTGCAAAGGTGCGCTCAGGCGTCCTCGGCGGCAGCAACGGTTAACCTCACCTCGCCTGTCCTGTTGCCGGCGCTCCGCTATTCGCGGCTCCGTGACATACCCTACCACAAACGAGTATTGCAGAAATTACCACAAAGCGAAGGAGGCCTTTTTCCCATGCCCAACATCTTAGCGGGCCAGCTGCAGGCCCGGGGATTGAAATTCGGTATTGTCGTCAGCCGTTTCAACGAGTTTATTACCTCCAAACTGCTGGACGGGGCCCTGGATGCCCTGACCCGCCACGGCGCCGACCCCGCGGCCATTGATGTGGCCTGGGTGCCGGGAGCCTTTGAAATCCCCCTGGCGGCGCAAAAAATGACGGCCCGGGGCTACGACGCCGTCATTTGTCTGGGTGCCGTCATCCGCGGGGCCACCCCCCACTTTGAATATGTAGCCGCCGAGGTGACCAAGGGCATTGCCCAGGTAAGCCTGAATAGCGGCGTACCGGTAATCTACGGGCTGATAACTGCCGACAATATTGAGCAGGCTATAGAGCGGGCCGGTACCAAGGCCGGCAATAAAGGCTTTGATGCCGCCATGGCCGCCATGGAAATGGCCAATCTCTTTAAAACAATGGCAGGGTAGGGATATAAGATGAGGGTAGGTATCATCAGCGATACCCATGGCGACGGCGCCGCCTGGGAACAGGCCCTGGCCAACTGCTTTCAGGGTGTAGACCTGATCATCCATGCCGGCGATGTCCTTTACCACGGCCCCAGGAATCCCATTGTGGCTGCCTATGCTCCTAAGGATCTGGCCGGGCTCTTGCAACAGTCTCCGGTACCCATCTTGATTGCCCGGGGGAATTGCGATGCGGAAGTAGATGCCATGGTCTTAAATTTACCAATAACGGAACAGGTAGTAGTCCAGATGGGCAAGCGCCGTCTCATCGCCCAGCACGGCCACCGTTTAGGTGAAGGCGACGCGGAACACCTGGCCGCCTATTACCAGGCCGACCTGTGGATAACCGGCCATACCCATGTAGCCATGCTGGCTGCCAGGGACGGGCGCCTTTTCGTTAACCCGGGCAGTCCCAGCCTGCCCCATAGCGGTCCTTTGGGCAAGTTAAAAACAGTAGCCGTAGCTGATGACACTGGCGTTAAAATCCTGGCCCTGTTAACTGGCGAAGTCCTGAAGGAGATGCCATGGCCGGCATAAAGAGGACAAAACCCGGGGTTTATTCACCCCGGGTTAATTTAAATGCCTTTTAGACGGCTCGCTGTACCTTGCCTGAACGCAGGCAGCGGGTACAGACGTAAACCTTTTTGGGGGTACCGTTTAAAATAATCTTGACCCGCTGGAGATTAGGGGACCAGGTGCGTTTGGTCTTAATATTGGAGTGGCTGACCTGATTGCCGGTAGTCGTCCTTTTGCCACAGATGCTGCAGACGGCCATTTGTTTCACCTCGCTTTTCAACCCTACGGCGATATTTTACCAGAGAAAGGGTTAGAAAGCAAGGAAATAAATTTCTCCTGCCGGGCAGGGAGTTACCGGGGCTTGTTGAAAATAATAATCAGGTGGTGAAGGGAATGAGCGGCCAAGAGAAAACTAACGTCGTTCCTTTGCAAATAACCCCAGACCTCTCCATTTTGGAAGTATTGCAGGCCTATCCCCAGGTGCGGCAGGTATTTTATCGCTATGGCATGGGCTGCCTGGAATGCATGGGTGCTATTAATGAAACCATTGCCAGCGGCGCCCGCAGCCACGGCGTTAACCTGGAAAACCTGTTGAAAGACTTGAATAAAGCCATTAGAAGCCGGGGATGAGCCTGAATGTACGACCGGCCGGTGAAAGTGTTAAAATATGTAGGTCCCCAGAAAGCAGCCTGCCTGGGCAAGCTCGGCATCCAGACGGTGGGCGATCTCCTCTGGCATTTTCCCAGGCGTTATGAAGACCGACGCCAGTTAAAGGGACTGGCTTCGGCAGCGGCCGGAGAAATAATTACCGTCCAGGTAACCATCAAAGCCTGGGAAGAAAGAGAACTGCGTCCAAATTTGCGCCTCTTCCGGGCCCTCATCCAGGACAGGCAGGGGACAGGCTATGCCCTCTGGTTTAACCAGCCCTACATAAAGCGCCAGCTACGTGTTGGAAGCGAGGTCGTCCTTACCGGGAAGGTAAATTACCGGGGTTATGTTCCCGAAATCCAGGTCAGTGACTATGAATCCCTTAGGGAAAGAGACAGCGGCCTTCATACGGGACGTATTGTACCCTTTTACCCCCTGACGACGGGCTTAAGCCAGCGCTGGCTGAGGCTGATTGTCCACCAGGCCCTGGAAGAAGTTCAGGGAGAATTGCCTGAGCTTTTACCCCTCCCTTTATGCCAGCGTTATCGCCTTTTACCCCGCTACCAGGCCTTGAAATATATTCACTTCCCCCCCGATCCTGCCGCTCTGCACCAGGCGCGGCGGCGCCTTAAATATGAAGAACTTCTAGTCTGGGAACTGGCTTTAACTTTAAACCGCTGGCAGCGTGAAGCAGGCGTTAGGGGCATTGCCCATACACCGGACAACGGACTGGTGCGGCAATTAATTGCTACCCTGCCCTTTAAACTGACTCGGGCCCAGGAAAGGGTGCTGGCCGAAATCCTAACCGATATGGAAAACCCGCGGCCGATGGCCCGCCTGCTCCAAGGGGATGTCGGTTCGGGTAAAACCGTAGTGGCGGCAGCAGCCATGGTTAAGGCTGTGGCTGGTGGCTGGCAGGCTGCCTTGATGGTCCCTACGGAAGTCCTGGCCGAGCAGCACGGGCAAACCCTCCAGAAAATCCTCGCGCCCTTAAAAGTACCGGTAGCCGTCCTGACGGGCAACACTTCCCGGCCGGAGCGGGAAGTTATCCTGGCCGGCCTGGCCACCGGCCAATTACCCCTGGTAGTAGGTACTCATGCTTTGATCCAGGAAAATGTAAGCTTTAAGGCCCTGGGACTGGTCGTTATCGATGAGCAGCACCGCTTTGGCGTTGACCAGCGGGCCGCCTTGGAGGCCAAGGGGCAGGCTCCCGACCTGCTGGTTATGACGGCCACACCCATTCCCCGTACCCTGGCCCTGGCAATATATGGTGACCTGGATGTGTCCCTTCTGGACGAACTACCACCGGGGCGGCAACCGGTAACTACCCGCATTTTAACGGAGAAACAGCGCGCAAAAGCATACCAGTTAATCCGCCGGGAGATTGAGAGTGGCCACCAGGCCTATGTTATCTGTCCCTTAATTGATGGAAGCGACAGCATAGCTGCGGAAGCCGCCATCGCCATGGCGAAAAAGCTACAGGAAGAAGTCTTTCCTGAATACACGGTGGGGCTGGTTCACGGGCGCCTTAAACCTGCTGAAAAGGAGGAGGTAATGAAGGCTTTCCGGGAGGGTAAAATCGCCATCCTGGTGGCAACGACAGTCGTTGAGGTAGGAGTCGACGTGCCCAATGCTACGGTAATGCTAATCGAAGGGGCGGAAAGGTTGGGCCTGGCCCAACTACACCAGCTGAGGGGCCGGGTGGGGCGCGGTACGTCACCGGCCTATTGTTTGCTCATCACCAGTAGCAACAAGGCAGCCCGGGAGCGGCTGGCTATCCTGGCCTCCAGCCAGGACGGCTTTGCCATTGCCGAAGCCGACCTGCGCCTCAGGGGTCCCGGGGAATTCTTTGGCACCCGCCAGCACGGTTTGCCGGAATTTCGCCTAGCCAGGCTACCCGAGGATAGCCGCATATTGGAACAGGCCCGCCAGGACGCCCGCCTGATTTGTCGGGAAAACCTCTGGCAGCAGCCGGAATACCGCCAGCTTTACCTGACGGCCAGGAAAAAAATGGCAAGTCTGTTATTATAATAAGAGAAAATTTACCAAAAACAAAGGGTATGTTTAAATTATTTTTCAGCCACACTAAGCTTAAAAATTGGCACGCAGGTGATTCTATGCGATTAGAAAAAGATGAGTGTTCCTTATTGGCTTCTTTTTCCAGCAGCACCCGGGCCCAGGAAGCCATCAATGCCCTGAAAGCGGCTGGTATAACAGAAGTTCAGTTTGACCGGGTGGGACGTTTTGGCACCCGCTATAATGACCAGTACAATAATCCCCTGGCCAACCAGGCCAATACCATTACCGGCTTGACCCTTTATTCCGCTGATATTAACCCCCTGGTAAAAACCGATACCAGAGCCCTGCTGGCCGCCGACCCTTCTGTCAGCGGTGTGGGTTTAAAGGATTACGGGGTGGCCGGCAACGAGGGTTTTTTAGTTACCGTAGTAACGAAAGCGACCCGGGTGAAGGAAGCCCGGGAAATTCTTGAGGCCCACGGTGGCAGACTTTAAATAAGCACCCTTCAGAGGTTTTTTTGCAATATTAATGCAAAATTACGCTAGCCAAATAATACTAAGCATAAAAAAAGGTCGCCGGCTAATACTAAGACTGCATAAAGGTAAAGGAGGTGAAACTGAATGCCGCGTGGAGGAAGGACCAACCGTCTCCTGATCCCCCAGGCCCGCGGCCAGATGGAAAGGTTCAAGCAGGAAGTGGCCAGCGAACTGGGGATCTCCAATTACGACGGTTACCTGGGTGACCTGCCCTCCAAGGTTAACGGTTCTGTAGGGGGGCTCATGGTCAAAAAGATGATCGCTGCTTACGAGCAGACCCTGAGCAATCAGGCAGCCGGCGGCCTTGGTGGTGCAGATGTTGAACTGGGTGCCGCCCAGAACGTTACCGGTCGCATCAGCGGGCCTAACCCCGCTTATAATGCCGGTGGACAAAAGTTAAACATTAATGCCCAGCAATACAACCCCGGTGGACTGGGTGGATTGACTCAGTAACGGCAATTCCGGATGGCGGGTTTAACCCGCCATCTTTTTAATGTAAGGGTATGGCCGCCCTGGCCTGCAGTAAAGCGCTATGCAGAGTCCTGTTGAGGGCATTGCCAATAACCCAGGCCAGGTTATGCACCAGGTCGTCAACTTCTTTGGGGGTTACGGTAAGGTTACCGCCAAATGGTGCCAGGACATTGCGGGTAAGGTTCTGGGCCACGGCCTGGTCAAGCTGCAGGTTGACATGGGGAAAAGCCTGCTGCATTTGGTTAAGGGCTTCATAAATAATTACGCCGGCATGAACCACGGTAGGAATACCGATGGCAATGACGGGAACACCCATAGTTTGCCGATTGATGCCGACACGCTGATTGCCCACCCCTGAGCCGGGACTAATACCGGTATCAGTAATTTGAATACTGCTGCCTATACGCTGCAGATCGCCGGCGGCCAGGGCATCGATGGCAATCAACACCCGGGGCCGGGTTTTTTCTACTACACCCTTGAGGATTTCCGCTGTTTCAATACCGGTGGTACCCAGGACACCGGGGGCCAGGGCGCTGACGGGCCTGGTTCCTGGGGGCATATTTTGCGGGGCAAATTTTAGTAAATGCCTAGTGACTGTAAACTGGTTGATTACTTTTGGACCCAGGGAATCCGGTGTGGCTTCCCAGTTTCCCAGGCCCACCACCAGCACCGAGTCGGTAGGACCGACATTCCATTTTTCTAACAACAGGTTGAGCTTCTGGGCCAGGAGCCCCGCTATTTCTTCATGGACGGGCGGGTTTTCAAAGCGGAGGGCCGGGGCATCAATGGTTATGTAAGTTCCTAGGGGCTTGCCCATGGCCTGCTCGCCGGTGGCATTCATGATCGTAATGGTTGTAACCGTAGCGTTGGGATACTGTTCTTTATCTTCCTTTACCCCTGGCACTTCCTGCCGGGTAGCCCCGCGTAATAGAGCATGAGCTTCTACCGCCAGGTCCAGGATTACCCCTGAAAGCCGGTAAAATTCGGCGCGCTCCAAGGTCGTTTCCTCCTTTTTAAGCCCTGCCTTCAGGTTATCCATAATGAAAAAAAATATACATCGAAAAGGAAAACTTTCTTTGCATGTTGAATATTTGCCCTCAGGGAAGGTGAGACTGATGGAAGTAAAATGTTCCCTCTGCGGTCGTAAAGAGGAGCTTACCAAAGTACATAAGGATTACCGTAAATTAGCCAGGGACAAGAATGCCGTCTACACCTGCGAAACCTGCCGTGCCCGCCTGCGCTACCAGGCCCTGCAGGCGCAAAGACCAGAAAAACCATTATAAATAACATATTGACAGCGAAAAATATGTACAGTATAATCATAAAAAGAGAGGAGGAAGAAAGATGGAAATTCGTATTAGCCCGAAAGCAGAACAATATATCAAAGAAAAATCCGATACCATTACCATTAAACTGGAGATGTGCGGCGGTTGAGCGGGTATATCCATTCGTCCTGCCGTGTATGCAGGCGCGCCGGCCGACGTGAAAAACTTTATTTTCCAGCAGCTAAACGGTTTGAAGGTATACCTGCAAAAAGGAATCAAGGCTTCCCGGGGCCTGGATGTGGACCTGGTAGGCTTTGGCCCCTTTAAACAGCTCGTTGTTGATGGAGTGCAAAATTATTAAATTGGGGAGGTAGTAAAATATGAGCAAGCCCGTTAATGTGGATAGCAGCGCCTTTGAAGCTGAAGTATTGTCAGCACCACTGCCGGTAGTAGTTGATTTCTGGGCCGTCTGGTGCGGTCCCTGCCGGATGATGGCCCCGGTACTGGACCAGCTAGCCGAAGACTACGCTGGTAACGTTAAATTTGCCAAGGTAAATGTTGACGAAAACCAGGAACTGGCCGCCCGATATGGTATTATGAGTATACCTACCCTGGTTATCTTTAAAGACGGCCAGGAAGTGGGACGGGTCATCGGCTATATGCCCAAGGAAAAGCTAAAGGAACAGCTGGAAGCTGCTATACATTAAGGGGAGATTACATGGCCCGCCAAGCCTTTATTGATGCCAACCTCTGTGACGGCCGGGCCGATTGCCAGGCCATGAGCGCCTGCCCTACTAAATCCTTCCTGCGCGAAGAAGAGAGCGAACCCTGGTTTATTGGCCCTACCTGCCTGGGTTGCGGCCGCTGTGTAATGGCCTGTGACCGGCAGGCCATCCGCCTGATTTAGCGAGGGTCACCGGTTAAAGCCGGTGGCCTTTATTATTTTCTTTATCAAAATTTGCTTTGTTAAGGCAGGCTTTTGTCGGGGCACGTTGAATTATAACCTCGAAGGAGGTAGACCAGATGCTCCGGAAAGTCCGGGTAGAAGACAGCGTGGGCACGGTCCTGGCCCACGACCTGACCAAAATCGTCCCCGGCGAATTCAAGGGAAGGCGATTTAAGAAAGGACATATTATTCAGCCGGAAGATATACCGGAACTGTTGCAGATGGGCAAGGAGCACCTATATGTCCTGGCCCTGGGGCCGGACGAGGTGCACGAAGACGAAGCCGCCATTCGCCTGGCACGGGCGGCAGCCGGCGACGGCGATCACGGCCTTGAATTTAGCGAGCCACAGGAAGGCAAGGTAAACCTTATCGCCGCCAGGGACGGCCTGTTGAAGGTAAATCTTCCGGCCCTGCAGCAAGTTAATGAAGGGGCGGATATCGTCCTGGCCACCCTGCACAACAATTACCCGGTTACGGCAGGCCAGGTGGTGGCCGGCACCAGGTTGATCCCCCTGCTGGCACCGCGGGCGGTGATTGAAAGGGTGGAAGCCATTTGCCGCCAGGCCGGTGGTATAGTCCGCATAGCACCCTACCGCCGGTTGCGGGTAGGCTTGATTACCACCGGGAGCGAAGTTTACAAAGGGCGGGTAAAAGATGCCTTTGGCCCGGTGGTCCGGGCCAAGATTGCCAGTTATGGATCAGAAGTAGTGCGGGAAGAGGTCGTACCGGATGATGCCGAGGCAATCCGGCAGGCTATCGCCGCCATGTTAACTGCCGGCATGGAAATGGTGGTGCTGACGGGGGGCATGTCGGTAGATCCTGACGACGTGACTCCGGAAGGGATCCGCCGCAGCGGGGCGGAAGTCGTCACCTACGGCGCCCCGGTGCTGCCAGGGGCCATGTTTATGCTGGCCTACCTGGGAGAGGTGCCTGTTATGGGCCTGCCGGGATGTGTCATGTATTACCGGGCCACCATTTTTGACCTGGTCCTGCCCCGGGTTTTAACGGGGGAAAGGATACAGCGCAAAGATATAGCCGGGCTGGCGGCCGGCGGCCTCTGCCAGGGCTGCCTGGAATGCCGCTACCCGGCCTGTTCCTTCGGTAAAGCTTAAAGGTTTTTAATTATCCCGGTAATCGTAGACGCGCCGGGTTTTCTTTTCGCTGCGGGGCAAAGTCCCTAAAGGTACCGCCTCCACGTCGGCCAGGATGCCGATGCGGTTTTTAATCTGGCGCCGGCACTCGGCGGCGACGGCATTGCTCTCATGGCCGGGAAGGTACTCGATCTTTACCAACAGCCGGTCCTTGCCCTGCTCACGAGTTAAGATGAGCTGGTATTCGCTGCCGGCCCCCGGCGTGAGTTGCAGGACATGGTCGACCTGACCCGGATATATATTGACACCCTTAATTTTAACCATGTCATCGGTCCGGCCCAAAACGCGCTCGATCATGGGGAAGGGTGAACCGCAGGAACAAGCTTCCACCTTCAAGCAGGTAAGGTCATGGGTACGATAACGTAGTAAAGGCATGCCTTCCTTGGTCAGGGTGGTGATGACCAGTTCCCCCGTTTCGCCAGGCGGCAGCTGCCTGCCCGTTGCCGGGTCAATAATCTCCAGCAGCAGGTGATCGGTCCAGATGTGGATCCCTTCATGGGCCGGGCAATCAAGGCCGATGCCGGGGCCGTAAATTTCCGTAAGCCCGTAAATATCAAAGGTTTCAATCCCCAGGAGCTCTTCAATGCGCCGGCGCATTTTTTCGCCCCAGCGTTCGGAACCCAGGAGGCCAACCCGCAGGGCCAGCCGGTCCTTCAGGCCCCGGCGTTCGATTTCTTCGCCCAGGAAAAGGGCATAGGAAGCAGTGGCCGTCAGGACGGTAGCCTGGAGGTCGACCAGCATTTCCAGCTGTTTTTCCGTATTGCCGGCACCGGTGGGAATGGCCATGGCGCCCAGGTATTCAACCCCGGCCTGGAAACCGATGCCTGCTGTCCAGAGGCCGTAACCGGGGGTGATCTGCACGCGGTCGCGGTTGGTTACCCCGGCCAGGGCAAAACAGCGGGCCATCATTTCTGCCCAGGCAGCCACGTCACCGGCGGTGTAGGGAATGATAATGGGCTTACCGGTGGTTCCTGAGGAGGAATGAATCCGGACGACTTTTTCTTCCGGAACGGCCATCAGTTCCAGGGGCCTGCCGTTGCGCAGCTCCCATTTATCGGTCAGGGGGACCGCCGCCAGGTCGGCTACGGTCCTGATATCACCCGGCCTGATCCCGGCGGCCGTAAGTTTTACGCGGTAATAGGGTGAGCTGTCAAAAAGGCGCTGTACCAGGGCTTGCAGGGCCGGAGCCTGCTGCCGGTAGAGTTTTTCGTAATCAAATTGCCCCATAATTACACCTCCAGGGCGCGCCGGCCCAGTTCAAAGGCGCGGCGATTCATGTCATGGACGCTGGCCGGCAGGAGCTTTAGAGCTTCGGCCAGCAGGACATCGGCGGGGAAGGGTAAACCGAAGTTCACCAGGCAACCCAGCATGACCAGGTTTAGAGTCCGGGGGCTGCCGGCTTCCCTGGCCAGGGCCAGGGCGTCCAGGCAGCGGCAGCCGGGCAGGTTATCTTGCAGGTAGGCCAGGATATCCTCCAGGGGATAGGGGCTGCTCCCCAGGGCGGCCAAAACCGGTATTACCGGTGCCGTAGAGACCAGGGCCCTGCCTCCGGGGCGTAAATACTTTAAGTTGCGGCAGGCCTCGGCCGGCTCCAGGGCCAGAAGGATGTCTGCAGCTCCAGCAGGGATGAGGGGGCCGGCCTCCTGCACTCCCAGGCGGACATGGCTGACGACACTGCCCTCCCGCTGGGCCATGCCAATGGTCTCGGCCGTACGTACCGGCAGGCCCGCTGTAACGGCAGCCGAGGCAAGGGCCCGGGAGGCGAGGATTATTCCCTGGCCGCCCACACCGGCAATGAGAATATCCATCTAGACCACCTCCTCCATGGCTGCCGCCGGGCACACTTTCGCACAGAGACCGCAGCCGGTACAGGTAGGATTAATCATTACTGCGCCGTCAGCCGGCACCAGGGCCGGGCAGCCCAGCTCGTCAATACAGGTACGGCAGCCGGTGCAGGCGTCGGCATTGACCCGGTAGCGGGTGGCAGGTTTGGTTATCTGGGGGCAGGGGTGACGGAGGATTACCACCGCCGGTCCGGAAGCAGCCAGGGCCTGGCGGGCAACTGCCATGGTGGCCTCCAGGTCCAGGGGATCGGCGGTGAGGACTGTTTCTACACCGCAGGCCCGGGCCACCCGGGCGATATCAACGGCCCGCTGCCCGGTGCCGGTGGCCAGTCCCGGGTGTGACTGGTGCCCGGTCATGGCGGTAGTTTCGTTGTCGAGAACTACGACTACCAGGGGTGTCTGCTGGTGGACGGCATTGACCAGGGGCGGCAGGCCGGCGTGGAAGAAGGTCGAGTCGCCGATAAAGGCTACCAGCCGGGTGCCGGGCTGGACCCGGGCCAGGCCCTGGGCCAGGCCTAAACTTGCTCCCATGCAGAGGCAGGTATCCATGGCGGCCAGGGGTGGCGCCGCCCCCAGGGTATAGCAGCCGATGTCACCGGTAAAAATTACTTCCTGATCCCGGGCCGCCTGTTTAAAGGCATAGAAGGAGCCCCGGTGGGGGCAACCGGCGCAGAAAAGGGGCGGCCGCGCCGGTAAAGGCGGCAGCGCCGGGAGGCTGGGTGCCGGGTTTTCCTGCTCCGGCTTTAAGAAGCGGGCCAGGGCTGCGGCTACCCTGTCGACGTTAAATTCGCCCTCCCGGGGCAGGTAGCCATCATGTTTGCCAGACAGTTCTACCGGGAGGCGGTTGCGCCAGGCCAGGCTGATGACCTGGTCTTCGACAACTGGCTCCTGCTCTTCGACGATGAGGACCCTTTCCATGCGGCTTAAAAAGTCTTTTACCGGTTCTTCCGGCAGGGGGTAGGGAGTGCCGATTTTTAGCAGGGATAGTTTTACTCCCAGGCGTTTCAGCGCTTCGGTAACGTAAAAGTAAGAAGGGCCGCCGGCTATGACCCCCACAGGGCCTTCCAGTTGAACGGCATTAAAGGGGCTGGCCGCAAACTCAGCCCGCGCCCGGTCCTGCTGTTTATTCAACCAGACATGCTGGCGGGCCGCCAGGGAGGGCATGATGACCCAGCGGGGGTCTTTAACAAACCCCGGCACCGGCGGCCGCGGCGGGATGGTACCCACATCCACCTCCTGGCAGGCGTGGCTGACGCGGGTAGTGGGGCGGACGATAACAGGGAGGTTTAAAGTTTCCGAAAGCTTAAAGGCATATTTTGTCATTTCATAAGCTTCCCGGGGACAGGAGGGGTCCAGGACGGGCAATTTGGCAAAGCGGGCAAAAAGGCGTGTGTCCTGCTCCGTCTGGGAACTGTGGGGGCCGGGGTCGTCGGCTACCACCAGGACCAGGCCGCCTTTTACGCCGATATAGGCCAGGCTCATGACGGCATCGGCGGCGACATTTAAGCCCATCTGCTTCATGCTCGCCAGGGCACGGGCGCCGGCATAGGCGGCCCCGGCGGCGATTTCCACGGCGACCTTCTCATTGACCGACCATTCGGTGTACACCCCTGCTTCCGGGCCGAAATGCATCAGTGTAGCCATTATTTCGGAAGCCGGGGTACCGGGATAAGAAGTAGCAACCCGGATACCGGCCTCCAGGGCTCCCCGGGCGATGGCTTCATTACCCATCAGCAATACTGGCACGATTTCCCTCTCCTTTGGAGACTAAAAGGCACAAAAAACCGGGCCGCAGCCCGGTCATAGCTTGCCTGCTACCCTCGGCTCTGCTAGCGCTAATCAGGCTGAACTAAGCTCCCAGCTTAAAAAATTGTTTTGCAAAAAGTATAGCATATCGCCTGGCGGCGGTCCAGAGAAATTTCAGCTTGCGTTATAACGACGAACCGGAAGGGAAGCTAGGGACAAAAAAATGCCGTTCCAGAGGAACGGCCAGAGTTCGGCCGCCGGCGGGTAACCGGCGGCTTGGGAGAGGAGAAACCGGAGGAAGAGCTCATGGGGGAGGGTTAATAAAATAACCCTAAGCTCTTCATGGTAAATCTGGAAATCAGATTTACCAGTTATTATTATGACTGTCGTTAGGGAGGTTTATACATATCCGGGAAAAATTTTTTACATAGTAACTTGGATAGTGGAAGGTAAAGGGGCATTTCATGCTATAATAACTTCAGCGAGGGAATTTTATGGTAAGAATAATTGCCGGCCAGGCTCGCGGCCTCCGCTTGCGTACCCCAAAGGGCCGCAGTACTCGACCTACAAGTGACCGGGTGCGGGAGGCCTTGTTCAGCATCCTGGGATCAGGGGTTATTGACAGCCTGTTCCTGGATCTTTTTGCCGGATCGGGAGCGGTGGGGCTGGAAGCTTTGAGCCGCGGGGCCAGGGAGGCCGTTTTTGTAGAAAATAACCGTCAGGCCCTGGCATGCCTGGCTGCCAACCTGGCCGCAACTGGCTTTAAAGATAAGGCCCAAATCATAGCCGCTGATGCCCGCCGGGCCCTGGCAGAATTGAGAGGGCGCGGCCTGGCCTTTGACCTAATTTATATCGATCCACCTTATCGGCAGGGATGGGGTGATATAATCTTGCCGGCAGTTGTTCCTTTGCTGTCACTGGATGGCCTGGCCGTCCTGGAAACGGCAACTTCTGAAGCAGCGCCGGAAACAGCCGATATGGTATTGATGGCCAGGAGGGTTTATGGTGATACAGCTTTAAATTTCTATCAAAGGGCAGGAGGGCATACTGATGGAGTTCATGACCCTGATTGAGGAAATGGAAAAATTGATCGAAAAGAGTCCCCATATTCCCCTGACAGGCAGGGTTTTTCTTGATGGTGACCTGTTCCTTGATTACCTGGACCGGTTGCGGACGGTATTACCCGAGGAAGTGCGCCAGGCCCAGTGGATACGCCAGGAGAAGGAGCGTTTACTGGAAGAAGCCCGCCTGAAGGCCCAGAACCTCCTGGCCGAAGCGGAGAAGCGGGCAGAAATGATGGCCGGGGAAAACGAGCTGGTCCGTAAAGCCAGGGCCCAGGCCAGCGAAATTATGGCCCGGGCTCAGCGCCTGGCGGAAGAAATGAAGGCTGGAGCTTTAAGTTATGCCGACGGCCTTTTGGGCCAGCTGGAGGCGAGCTTAAATCAGGCCCTGACCCAGGTGCGCCAGGGCCGCCAGGAACTCCAGGCCTATCCGGCCGGAGGAAGTGCGGGCCGGGAAGTGGCGGCAACAACGCCAGACAAGACAGAGGCTCAGGACCGCCGGTAAAGGAAGTAGCGAGCGCTCAGCGCTAGCCCGGCCAGGAGAAAAAGGACGGTCATCAGGATAAAGGCAAATCCTGTATAGTGTAACCACAATGTAAACCATGGTGCCCTGGGGACCATGGTTATTTCCGGGGCCAGCAAGAGCAGGACGGGCCGGGCCGGCCCCTGGCAGAGCCGGACCAGCGCGGCAGCCAGAAAGCCGTGAAGGAGGCGGGCAACGATAAATGGACCCAGGCGTAGATCAGTATGGCTGACCATGGCCGCCACCTGGCCGAGTATAGAGAGCCCGGCCCAGCCCATAATAAGGCTGATGGCCACCAGCTGCTCGGTTATCGGGATGGCTGCTTCGCTGGCAAATTTAGCGCCCATGGTCATTTCAAAGAGGCCGGCAGCCAGGGCCGGGGATGCCTCCCGGCTTAAACCGAACGGACTGCCGGCATAAAGAAGGATTCTAGCCAGGGGTTCCAGCAAACCCAGGATGGTGGCTACCTGGATGATGACGCTAAATAAGATAATAAAACCGCCAATGGTAATCAGGGTCTGGAAGGAACGGCTGACGGCATCTCCCAGGAGCTGCCCCAGGGGCCGGCCGTCCCTCTGCTGGGCCTGGAGCATGGCCTGCCAGGCCCGCCGGGGTAAAGCCAGGAGGGGGTAGCTTGCCGGCGGGGAGGCCGGTTGCCGGCGGCCGTAAAAGCGAAACAGGATACCCAGGCAGAAGTTGGCCCCGTAATGGGCGCCGGCCAGGACTGGCCCCAGGGCCGGGCTTTGGAGCATGCCTACGGCCACGGCTCCCAGCATAAAGAGGGGGCTGGCATTGTTGGTAAAGCAAATTAACCTTTCCCCTTCAACCCTGGTGACCAGGCCCTGCTGGCGCAACTGGGCTGTAAGCATGGCACTGATGGGGGAACCGGAAGTGTACCCCATAGCCATGATAAAGGCGCCGCTTCCCGGTACATTAAAAAGGGGCCGCATAACCGGTTCCAGGAGTACCCCGAGGAAATGGACAATACCCAGCCCCATGAAAAGCTGGGATATAATAAAGAAAGGGAGAAGAGCCGGAACGACAATTTCCCACCAGGCCTTAAGGCCGCGCAGGGCTGACTGAAAAACCGGCTGGGGGAATAAGATAATGGCCAGGGCCAGGACCATCACGGCGACGACGGTCAGGAGGGGTCCCAGTCCCCTGGTAATGATAAGTACCTGGTGGCGCACGGGGGTCACCTCAAAGGGACATCCTGTTATGCAATATACGCGGCAGCCGGTGTTTTAGAAGTAAAGTTTGTCGCATAGATCGAAAACTATGTGCAAACTTTAACAAGAGCATTGACTTTTGCAGCTTAAAAGTATTATTGTAGTTAATGGGCAATATTTGCAGGAGGTACTTTAATACATGAAGATTTTAGTTTTAAACTGTGGTAGTTCTTCAGTTAAATACCAGCTTTTTGATATGGCCCATGAGGCGGTCCTGGCTCGGGGGCTGGTGGAAAGAATTGGTATTCCTGGTTCAGTCCTGACCCACCGCCCGGCCGGCAAAGATAAACTGGTGCGCGAAGCAGAGATTCCTGATCACAAGGTGGCCATACGCCTTTGCTTGGAAGCTTTAACCGATCCTCAATATGGCGTCATAAAGGATTATAAGGAAATAGGGGCAGTGGGGCACCGGATTGTTCATGGTGGTACCTTTCCCCATTCCGTCCTGGTTGATGCTTCCACGAAAAAAGCCATTGGCGAATTAGAAGCGCTGGCTCCATTACATAATGGTCCAGCCCTCCGGGGGATTGAAGCCTGTGAAGCTATCCTGCCTCATACTCCTCAGGTAGCCGTCTTTGATACGGCCTTTCATCAAAGCATGCCACCTCATGCATATACCTACAGCCTTCCTTATGAACTCTGCCAGCGCCATCATATCCGGCGCTATGGATTTCATGGTACCTCCCATAAATACGTGGCTTTGCGGGCAGCCAATCTCGTTAACAAACCTCTGGCAGAACTAAAAGTAATTACCTGCCACCTAGGTAATGGCTCTAGTATTACCGCTATCAAAGATGGCAAATCGTGGGATACCAGTATGGGCTTTACTCCCCTGGCGGGCCTAACCATGGGTACCCGCTGCGGCGATATTGACCCGGCCATTGTTACCTTCCTCATGGAAAAGGAAGGTTTTACGCCGGCTGATATGGACCGCCTCATGAACCGCCAGTCAGGTGTGCTGGGCGTTTCCGGGGTGAGCAGCGATTTCCGGGATATTGAAGCCGCCATGGCCGAGGGCAATGAGCGTGCTCGCCTGGCGTGGGATATCTTTGTCCATACCGCGAAAAAATACATTGGTGCCTATGCGGCTGTTTTAAACGGCCTTGATGTCCTGGTGTTTACGGCCGGGTTGGGAGAAAATTCTCCTGCGGTCCGGGAAGCCATCTGCCGGGATATGGATTACCTGGGGATCAAGATCGATCCCGAAGAAAACCAGGTTCGGGGCCAGGAAAGGGAAATTACCGCCCCCGGGGCCAGGGTACGCACCTTTGTTATTCCCACCAACGAAGAATTAATGATCGCCCGAGAAACCATGGCCCTTGTCCAGGCCGGTTGACACCCGGCCGGCCTTTCCGGTATAATCTACACGGTGAATGTGGTGAAAATTGGCGTTAGCGATTTAAAAGCCAGGCCGGGCGGCGAACTCGAATTTAAAGCCCAGGAAAAGTGGTCCTATTTAGCTACAGCTACCGGCAACATACCTATCGTAGCACCGGTACGTGTGGGCGGTACGGTTACCAATACCGGGAAGATCCTGCTTGTTAAAGGACAGGTAGCCACCACCCTGGAATTAACCTGTGATCGCTGCCTGGAGAAGTACAGGTATCCCGTAGTGGCAGCCCTGGAAGAAGAATATGCCGGGGCGGCCGCAGTTCAAACCGTGGCTGGAGAAGAAGGGGAGCCTATTGAAGTGCGGCCCCTGGAAGGAGATTTTATCGACTTAAAGCCGGCGATAGAAGAAGCCCTTATCCTGGCGCTGCCCATGAAATGGCTTTGCCGGGAAAGCTGCCGGGGCCTGTGTCCCCATTGCGGCCAGAATTTAAATGAGGGACAGTGCCAGTGCGATACCCGGCCAGTAGACCCGCGCCTGGCTGTATTAGGAGAATTGCTACGCAAAAGGGAAGGAGAGAACTAGCTTGGGAGTACCGAAAAGAAGAGTTTCCAAGGCCCGGAAAAATAAACGCCGCTCCATCTGGAGCCAGATGACCCCTCCCTCCTTGGTGGAATGTCCCCAGTGCCACCAGTTAAAGCTCAACCACCGGGTCTGCCCCAGGTGTGGTTACTACAAGGGGCGGGAAGTTATCAAAGTAGCAGAGCAATAAAATTTTTGATAAACGGCAGCCGGCAGTTATTGCCGGTTTTTTTTGCTTGCATAAATCTGCCATGACCGTTATACTAATACTATGGCCTGGTAATATTATTTGGTACCAGGTATGAGGTGAGATTTTTGGTGCGCCGGAAAGGCAACAAGGAAGAGCGCCAGGAGGCCCTGCGCCGCTACCTGCGCAACAACCCTTTCGCCACCGATGAAGAGCTGGCGGAAAAATTTAAAGTCAGCATACCCACCATACGCCTTGACCGCCTGGCCCTGGGGATCCCCGAGGTCCGGGAGCGCATCATGGCCATGGCCCGGGAAGCCAGGTCGCGGATGCGGGGAGTGACGGCGGAAGAGCTGGTGGGTGATCTGGTGGAACTGCAACCGGGAATAATGGGCATTTCTATCCTGGAGGTCACCCCCCAGATGCTGGTTCAGCCGGCCGGCGTTGCCCGCGGCCATTATCTTTTTGCCCAGGCCCATTCCCTGGCCCTGGCGACGGTTGGCGCCGAGGTCGTCCTTACCAGCAGCGCCAGGGTGCGCTACCGGCGGCCGGTATATGCCGGCGAGAGGGTTATTGCCAGGGCCATGGTCAAGGTTAAAAAGGATTCAACCTGCCTGGTATCAGTTCATTCCCGGGTTAATGGGGAGATTGTCTTTAAAGGCCAGTTTATAATTATAACTCCGGAGAATATAAAAGGAAGCCAGCGTGAGGCGCCGACAATCTAATACGGAGGCGGGACTGATTGCAAATAGCCGTTGATGCTATGGGGGGCGATCATGCTCCCGGGGAAATTGTCCGGGGAGCGGTGGCCGCTGCCAGGGAAAAGATAGCCGATATTATCCTGGTAGGAGATAAAAGGCGGTTGGAACCGGAACTTAACCCCTTACATCCCCCCGCCAATTTAGAAATTGTCCATACCGAACAGGTTGTGGCCATGGATGAACAGCCGGCCCTGGCATTGAGGCGCAAGCGGGAAGCGTCAATAATAGTCGCTACCCGTCTGGTCAAGGAAGGGCGGGCGGCAGCCGTTGTCTCGGCGGGTAGTACCGGGGCCCAGATGGCAGCAGCCCTCCTGATTTTAGGCCGCAGCGGCAAAATCCAGCGACCGGCCATTGCCACCATTATCCCTACCCTAAAAGGGCCCAAACTTTTACTCGACGCCGGGGCGAATGTCGACTGCCGGCCCGAACACCTCTATGAGTTTGCTTTAATGGGTAATGTTTATGCGGCCAGGGTAATGGGTATCCGCGAGCCCCGGGTGGGACTGCTCAATATCGGCACCGAAGCTTGCAAGGGAAATGAACAGACCCTGGGAGCTTATAACCTGTTAAAGGATGCGCCCTTAAACTTTATCGGCAATATTGAAGGCCGGGATATTTTAGCCGGCGACACGGATGTCATCGTCTGCGACGGGTTTGTAGGTAATGTTCTGTTGAAATTTGGTGAAGGGATGGCCCAGGTCCTCTTTACCATGATCGGTCGGGAAATTAAAAACAGCTTCCGGGCCAGGCTCGGGGCGGCTCTGGTATTACCTGCTTTACGAGGCTTGAAAAAACAAGTGGATTATACCGAATACGGCGGTGCTCCCCTCCTGGGCGTCCAGGGCGTTAGCATCATCTGCCACGGTAGTTCCAACGCCCGGGCCATAAAAAACGCCATCAAGGTCGCCGTTCGCTGTGTCGAACAGGGACTGGTAACAGGTTTGGGGCAGTTACCGGGTTTGAGCGGTGACGGGGAGGTAGTTAAATGCCAGCCCTATTAAGGCCCGTCGGTATTGTCGGGACGGGGTCCTGCCTGCCGGAACGCGTCCTGACCAATACCGAACTGGAGCAGATGGTGGATACAAGCGATGAATGGATTCGCACCCGGACCGGTATCCGGGAACGGCGGATAGCAGATCAGGATACAGCTGCTTCCGACCTGGCCGTCCCGGCGG
This sequence comes from Moorella sp. E308F, assembly GCF_006538365.1. NCBI lineage: Bacteria > Bacillati > Bacillota > Clostridia > Neomoorellales > Neomoorellaceae > Neomoorella > Moorella sp. E308F. The sequence goes on from NZ_BJKN01000002.1 coordinate 104,166, forward strand.
CGGCAAAAGCCCTGGCCATGGCCGGGCTACCGGCAGAAGCTGTGGATTTAATTATTGTTGCTACCGTAACTCCTGATACCCTTTTTCCGGCTACGGCCTGCCTGGTTCAGGAGCGCCTGGGAGTTAAGGGCGCCGCCGCCTTTGACCTTTCAGCCGGCTGTAGCGGTTTTATCTATGCCCTGGCAGCCGCCAGCCAGTTTATAGCTACCGGGGTTTACCAGACGGCCCTGGTGATCGGTGTCGAGATTCTGAGTAAGATTATCAACTGGCAGGACCGCAGTACCTGCGTCCTCTTTGGGGACGGCGCCGGCGCTGTTGTCCTTAGGGCCGTGCCGCCGGGGGAAGGCATCCTGGGCCTGCACCTGGGAGCCGACGGCAGCGGGGGTTCCCTTCTCACCCTCCCGGCGGGGGGATCGCGCCTGCCGGCCAGTTCCAGTACCGTCGAGAAGCATCTGCATACCATCCATATGAACGGGCCGGAAGTGTTCAAATTTGCTGTACGGGTCATGGGAGAGGCTTCCCTGAAGGCCCTGGAGCAGGCGGGTTTAAGAAAAGAAGAGGTAGACTTTTTGATTCCCCACCAGGCCAACATGCGCATTATCGAAGCAGCCACCAAACGCCTGGGCCTGGCGCGGGAGAAGGTTTACGTCAATCTAGACCGTTATGGTAATATGTCCAGCGCTTCCATCCCGGTGGCCCTGGATGAAGCCTGCCGGGAAGGCAGGCTAAAGCGCGGCGATAAAGTAGTGCTGGTGGCCTTTGGCGCCGGCCTCACGTGGGGGGCCGCCGTATTGAGTTGGAGCCTGACAAGCCCGGAAAGGAGTTGAGTTTTATGCTGCGGACTGCCCTTTGCGATCTCCTGGGGATTTCCTATCCCATTATCCAGGGCGGTATGGCCTGGGTAGCTACCGGCGAGCTGGCGGCAGCAGTTTCCGCGGCCGGTGGTCTGGGGATTATTGGTGCCGGCAATGCGCCGCCGGAAGCAGTACGCCAGGAAATTCGCAAGGTACGGGAACGGACGGATCGTCCCTTCGGCGTTAATATTTACTATATGTCGCCCTATGTGGAAGAACTCATTGATCTGGTCTGCGCCGAAAAGGTGCCGGTGGTTACTACCGGTGCCGGCAATCCCGGCAAACACCTGCCCAAATTAAAGGCCGCCGGCGTTAAAGTAATCCCGGTAGTAGCTTCCGTGGCCCTGGCGAAAAGGCTGGAACGGCTGGGGGTGGATGCCCTGGTAGCCGAAGGCATGGAGTGCGGCGGCCATATCGGGGAAATCGCCACCATGCCCCTGGTGCCCCAGATTGTTGATGCCGTACATATTCCCGTAATTGCCGCCGGCGGTATTGCCGACGGCCGCGGCCTGGCGGCAGCCCTGGCCCTGGGGGCGGCCGGCGTACAGATGGGGACCCGCTTTATCTGCACCGAGGAGTGTACCGTCCATCCTAATTATAAAGAGGCCGTCTTAAAGGCCGGGGACCGGGACGCCGTCGTTACCGGCATGCCGGGGCACTATGTCCGGGTGCTGAAAAATAAATTAACCCGACAGTTTGAAGAGCTGGCCGCCAGGGGTGCCTCCTGGGAAGAGATGGACCGCCTGGGTGCCGGCAAGCTCCGGGCGGCGGTCGAAGGCGATGCGGAGTACGGCTCCCTCATGGCCGGCCAGAGTGCGGCCCTGGTGCGGGAAATCAAACCCGCAGCGGCGATAATTGAAGAAGTAATGGCGGAAGCAGAAGCGATCATCTCCCGCCTCGGCAAGCTGGTGAGGTAAAAATATCTTCGGAGGAGTTCTTTATGTCAGGCATAGTCTTTGTCTTCCCCGGCCAGGGGTCCCAGTATGTAGGTATGGGGCAGGAGCTGGCCGAACGGTATCCTGAGGCAGCTGCCGTCTTTCAAGAAGCGGAAGCCGCCCTGGGGTGGCCGGTGGATAAACTCTGCTTTACAGGGCCGGCGGAAGAACTCACCCGGACGGAAAACACCCAGCCGGCAGTGCTTACGGTAAGCATTGCCTGCTACCGCGTCCTGGAGGCCCACGGGCTCAAGCCCGGGGCAGTAGCCGGCCACAGCCTGGGGGAGTACAGCGCCCTGGTGGCAGCCGGCAGCCTTACCTTTAGCGAAGCAGTCAAGCTGGTGGCCAAACGGGCGCAGCTAATGGCCACGGCTGTACCGGCCGGCCGGGGCGGTATGGTGGCCGTGCTGGGCCTGGAAGCAGAAAAAGTAGCCGCCCTTTGCCGGCAGGTAAAGGAAGGCATAGCCGAAGCGGCGAACTTCAACGCCCCGGGCCAGGTGGTAGTTGCCGGTGACCGCGAGGGGCTTGCGGCCCTATCTTCCCTGGCTAAAGAAGCAGGAGCTAAAAGGGTAGTACCCCTCCAGGTGAGCGGCCCCTTCCATTCCAGCCTGATGGCACCGGCCGCCCGGGAACTGGCCGCTGTTTTAAACCAGGTTCCCCTGGCCGATCCCCTGGTGCCCCTGGTAAGCAATGTAACGGCCGGCTATGTTTACACAGCAGCCCAGGTCAGGGAGAATCTGATTAAGCAGGTAGCCAGCCCGGTGCGCTGGGAGGAGAGTATCCGCCGCCTGCTGGCCGATGGTTACCGCACTTTTATCGAAGTAGGACCGGGCAATGTTTTAAGCGGGCTCATCAAGCGCATCGACCGCCAGGCTACCATCAGCCAGGTAGAAAATATTCAGACGCTGGATAAAACCCTTGCTTTACTTCAGGAGGCTAAATAAAATGGAATTGCAGGATCAGGTAGCAATTGTCACCGGAGCCTCCCGGGGGATAGGCCGGGCTACGGCCCTGCGTCTGGCCAGGGCCGGTGCCAGGGTGGTGGTCAATTATGTCCACCAGGCTGAGGCGGCGGCAGAGGTAGTGGCCGCTATCGAGGAGGGCGGTGGCCAGGCCATTGCCGTTGCCGCTGATGTGGGCGATTACGAAGCGGCCAGGAATTTAATCCAGGCAGCCCTGGATCATTTCGGCCGGCTGGATATCCTGGTCAACAATGCCGGTATAGCCCGGGATAACCTGGCGGCCCGCTTGAAACCGGAAGATTGGGCTGCCGTTCTCCAGACCAACCTGACCGGAGTTTTCAATTGCTGCCAGGCCGCCTTGAAGCCAATGCTCCGCCAGCGCCAGGGACGGATTATTAACCTGACTTCGGTCGTAGGCTTGCGCGGTAATGCCGGCCAGGTGAATTATGCCGCAGCCAAGGCCGGGATTATCGGTTTTACCAAATCACTGGCTAAAGAGGTGGCCTCGCGGGGCATCCTGGTCAATGCCGTCGCTCCGGGTTTTATCACTACGGAAATGACAGCGGCTTTAAACGAGGCGGCCCGGGAAGAATTTTACCGCCATATACCCCTGGGGCGCCCCGGCGAGCCGGAGGAAGTAGCCGAGGTAATTTTTTTCCTGGCTTCGCCAGGGGCCAGGTATATTACCGGTCAGGTGCTTACTGTTGACGGGGGGTTAACTCTGGCCCTGTAAGCAGGTTTAACCAAGGGAAGGAGGTGAGGCCAGTGGAGGTTTTTGAAAAGATCAGGGCTATTGTGGCTGAACAGCTCGGGGTCGAGGAAGACGAAATTACGATGGAAACTTCCTTTGAAGATTTAAATGCCGATTCCCTGGATATCGTAGAACTTATCATGGCCCTGGAAGAGGAATTTGACCTGGAAATTCCCGACGAAGATGCTGAAAAGCTGACGACAGTAGGGGCCGCGGTAGCCTATATTAAAGAACATACCAGCAAGTAAAACCTGAAAAGGAAGTCCCGTGCTTCAACGGGACTTCCCCTTAGAATGGGGGATAGCTTTGCAAAAGCGTGTCGTCATAACCGGCCTGGGAGCCATCACCCCCGTGGGTACCGGAAAAGATAAATTCTGGCAAGCCCTGGTGGCGGGACAGCCGGGCATTGGCCCCATTACCCGCTTTGATGCCGGGGAAATGGCCGTCCGTTTTGCCGGTGAAGTAAAAGATTTTGACCCGGGAGCCTTCTTTGATCGCAAAGAAGCCCGGCGCATGGATCGTTTTACCCAATATGCGGTAGCTGCAGCCCGCATGGCGGTAGAAGACGCAAAGCTCGACCTGGAAAAGGAGGACCGGGACCGGATAGGGGTTATCTTTGCCACGGGTATCGGTGGTATGGAAACCTTTGAAGAACAAACCCGGGTTCTCCTGGAAAAAGGCCCCAACCGGGTCAGCCCCTTTTTTGTCCCTATGATGATCGCCAATATGGCCGCCGGACAAATATCTATTAATTTAGGTGTCCGCGGGGTAAACTTTACGGTAGTCAATGCCTGCGCTTCCGGGGCCAATGCCATCGGCGAGGCCTTCCGCACCCTGCAGCGGGGCGATGCTGATGTAATTATCACCGGTGGCAGCGAGGCCAGTGTAACACCCCTGACCGTGGCCGGCTTTGCTGCCATGAAGGCGCTGTCTACCCGCAATGAAGAGCCGGAAAAGGCCAGCCGCCCCTTTGACCGCGGCCGGGACGGCTTTGTCCTGGGCGAGGGCGCGGGGGTAATGGTCCTGGAAACCCTGGAACATGCTGCAGCCCGGGGCGCCCGCATCTACGCGGAAGTGGCCGGCTATGGTTGCACGGCTGATGCCTATCATATTACGGCTCCGGCCCCCGATGGAGCAGCGGCCAGCCGCGCCATGGCCCTGGCCCTCCAGGATGCAGGTTTGCAGCCGGCGGATATCGATTACATCAATGCCCACGGTACTTCTACCGAGCTCAACGACCGCCAGGAAACCCTGGCCATTAAAAAAGTCTTTGGTGACCATGCCTACCGGCTGGCCATTAGTTCGACCAAGTCAATGACGGGCCATCTCCTGGGGGCTGCCGGGGCCATTGAGCTGGTGGCAACGGCTCTGACCGTTTACACCGGTGTCATCCCACCGACCATTAATTATGAAGAGCCCGACCCCGACTGCGACCTGGACTATGTACCCAATGTAGCCAGGGAGCGGCAGGTTAGCGCGGCTATTTCCAATTCCTTTGGCTTCGGTGGTCATAACGTCGCCGTCGTACTGCGCAAACTTTAGCAATGGTGGCCCCCATAGTGTCTGGGCGATGGTTTTTGCGAATAAGGCAGGGTAAAAAGATTGGATAACAAAAGACGGGAGCAACTGCAGCAGTTTTTACACCGTTTTCACCTGGACATTGACGGACTGGAAGGTCTAAATACGGCCCTGACCCATCCGACCTACGCCTATGAACACCAGCTGCCCCACGACAACCAGCGGCTGGAGTTCCTGGGCGACGCCGTCCTGGGGCTGGTGATTACTTCCTATCTTTACGGGGAATTTCCCCACCTCCCGGAAGGGGATTTGACCCGCATGCGGGCGGCCATTGTCTGTGAGGCGAGTCTTGCTAAAGTTGCCCGGCAGATCGAACTGGGTGAATTGCTCCTTCTGGGGCAGGGAGAAGAAAACAGCGGCGGCCGCCAGCGCTCTTCCAACCTGGCCGATGCCCTGGAAGCAGTGATTGGGAGCCTCTACCTGGCCGGGGGGTTAAAAACGGCTCGGGATTTTATCCTGCAGATTTTTACCCCTGCCCTGGAGGTACTTAAAGATACCAGCGTCATTGACAGCAAGTCGGCCCTGCAGGAGTTGATCCAGAAGCGGGGACCGGACAATGTGACCTATAAAATTCTGGAAGAATGGGGGCCGGACCACGCCAAGCACTATAAGGCCGGCGTATTTTTCCAGAACCGCCTCCTGGCTACCGGCGAAGGGAGCAGCAAGAAAGAGGCCGAACAGGAAGCCGCCCGGGCCGCCCTGGCATTAATAAAGATCCAGGGATAATTTGCAATTTAATTTTTTCAGTTCATTCTTTCAGGAAGGAATTGGTGGCTCTTATGGCGAATAACATAGAGGTTCAAAGGGCGGTAAAGACAGGGAGGAGGAAGCAATGGAGGTCCTAAAGGTTTCGGCCCAGTCCAATCCTAAAGCCGTAGCTGGAGCCCTGGCAGCCGTATTCCGTCAATACGGCAAGGCCGAAGTCCAGGCCGTTGGGGCAGGAGCTGTTAACCAGGCCGTCAAGGCCATAGCCATTGCCCGGGGTTTTATTGCCCCCAATGGTATCGACCTGGTAATGATTCCTGCTTTTACCGAAATTAATATCAATGGTGAAGAAAGAACCGCAATTAAATTTATTGTCGAACCCCGCTAAAGGGTCACGGCAAACTGCTCTCCGAGCAGTTTTCTTTATTTATTTTTGGAGGCCGAAATGAATCTTAAAGTTGTGGAGATCCAGGGTTTCAAGACCTTTGTTGACCGGGTTAAACTGGAGTTTGGCCCCGGTTTAACGGCCATTGTCGGGCCTAACGGCAGCGGCAAAAGCAACATTGTCGATGCCATTCTCTGGGTCCTGGGCGAACAGAGCGCCAGGACTTTACGCGGGGCGCGCATGGACGACGTGATCTTCGCCGGTAGTGAAAAACGACGGCCGGTGGGTATGGCGGAAGTAACTTTACACCTCGATAACAGCGACGGCAGCCTGCCCCTGGCGTACCAGGAAATAGCCGTTACCCGGCGTTTTTTTCGTTCCGGCGAGGGCGAGTATTATATCAACAAAGTTCCCTGCCGGTTGCGGGATATCCAGGAGCTGTTCTTAGACACCGGTTCCGGCCGGGGGAGCCTGGCCATTGTCGGCCAGGGCCGCCTGGAAGAGATCCTCTCCGCCCGGCCGGAGGAGCGGCGGGCGGTGCTCGAGGAGGCGGCCGGTATTGCCCGCTACCGCTGGCGCAAAAAAGAAGCGGAGCAGCGCCTGGAAAGTGTCGAGCAAGATTTATTACGCTTACATGATTTAATCGCTGAGCTAAAGGAACAGCTGGGGCCGGCGGCGGCCGAAGCGGTCCGGGCGCGACGTTACCAGAAGTTAAGCCGGATTTTAAGCCTCGTGGAATTGCTCCTCAAGGCCGGGGAAATGGAAGAAACCAGGCGCCGCCACCGGCGCAGCCAGGAACGTTTACAGGCCCTGGCGGCCGCCCTGGAGGAAATAAAGGCTTCAGAACAGCAGCTCCAGGCAAAAGCCAGGGAACTGCAGGAACAGCAGCAGAGGTACCTGGCCGAGAGGCAACATTACCAGCAAGAACTCCAAAGTTTAAGGGAACGGCTGGTCAGTACCCGGGGGGAAATAAGCCTGGTCCGGGAAAAGCTGGCCGAACTGGCCCGGCAGCAGGAGGAAGATTCTAACCGGCAGCGGCAGCTGGAGGAGGAAAAAGCCGGTTTAGCAGCCGCCCTGGCCGCGCTGACCCGGGAAAGGGAGGAGAACAATCAGGAGCAAGCCCGGCTGGAGCAGGAGATAATAAAAGGCCGGGAGAAACAGGAAAAACTCCAGGCGGAAGCCCGGGAGCTGGCCGCAGCGATAGAAAAAGTAAGGAACAACCTCTATCAAGTAGCCCATGAACGGACCGGCTGTCATAATGAACTGGTGCGCCTGGAGGAAAAGCGGGCGGCTATAGAACGGCTATCAGAGCACAAACGGCGCCAGCTCCAGGAATGGCAACAGGAAAGGGAGCACTTACTGGATCACCTGCGAGCCGGGCAGGAAGAACTGCAGCAGCTGGAAGAGGAATTAAAAAGGCTGGAAGAGAAAAAAGCCGGCCTGGAAATGGAGGTGCAGCTAAAGGAGGAAGAACTCGCCGCCTGCGAAAAGGAACTGGCCGGCTGGAAAGAACGTCAACGTGCCCTGGCCGTACAATTAAAGGTTTTACGTCAATCCCAGGCCGACTATGAAGGTTTCGCCGAAGGCGTGAAGTTTATCCTGCAAGCCAGGAGCAGGGGCGAGGCTGCCTGTGCCGGTGTCCTGGGAGTAGTGGTGGAAAAGCTGGCGGTACCGGCCGAACTCACCCGGGCCGTAGAAGTAGCCCTGGGCGGGGCGGCCCAGCAGGTCCTGGTACGGACGGCGGCCGAAGCGGAAGCAGTTATCCAGTTCCTTAAAGCCCGGGGCCGGGGGCGGGTCACTATCTTACCCCTGGCCTGGCTGGAGCCGCGCCGGTGGCCGGCCTGGGCCGGTTGGGTTTTAAAAGAGCCCGGCGTCCTGGGGATAGCGGCCAATCTTGTCCAGTGCGAGGCGGAAATACGACCGGCGGTGGAATACCTCCTCGGACAGGTCCTGATCGTAGCCGACATCCGCCGCGCCCTGGCCCTGGGGGAGCGCCTGCGGCCGCCCGTGCGTCTGGTCACCCTGGAAGGGGAAGTAATCCAGCCCCGAGGACCTGTAACGGGCGGGGTGGCCAGGCAGCAGGGCGGTTATCTCCAGCGGCGCCTGGCTATCCAGCAGGGTGAGGCCGAACTGGCCAACCTGGCAAACAGAATAAAGCAGGCCCGGGAGCAGCAGGAAGAGCTGCAAAAAACGCTGGCCGGGAACCGGCAGGAGTACCACCAGGTGACGGAAGGGCTTCTTACCTGCCGGGGCCGGCTCCATAATCTACTGCAGCGCCTGAGCGAGCGGAAAGAAGACCTGGCCCGCCTGGAAGAAAAGATTGCTGTCCTTGAGGAAGAGCTGGCCCAGAGCACCGGCGGTTCCCTGGACCTGGGCAAAGAGCGGGCGGAAAAGCAAGAGCTTCTGGAACGGCTGGCAGACCTGGAAGGCCAGTTAAACCTCCAGTTGAGCGGCCTCCAGGAACGAGCGGCGGCTTGCCAGCAGCAGATCGCTTCCTGCCGGCAGGAACTGGCAGTCAATGAAGCCCGCCTCCAGGCATTGGTCAACGCCCGGGAACAGTTAAATCTCCGGGAAAGGGAACTGGCCCGGCAGCAGGAAAAATGGCAGCGGCAACAGGAAGAACTGGCTGCCCGCAGGGCGCCGGCAGCTGCCCTGGAAAATGACCTTAGAGCCAACCTGGAAAAGCTGGCCGGGGAAGAAGACCGGCTCCAGGAGGCCTGCCGGCAGGCCATGGCAATATTGACACGCCTGGAAGATGAAACCTCTGCCCGGGTTGGCAGGCAGGAAGAACTGGCCCGGGAACTGGAAAGGCTACAGGCGCAGAAAGATAAAACGCTCGCCCGCCGGCAGCAGGAAGAGATCAATTTAGCCCGCCTGGAAACGACCATGGCCGCCGGTCTCGCCGAGCTGGAGGAACGCTTTGGTCCCCAATGGGAAGCGGAATTGCAAAAACCCCGGCCTCACCTGCAAAAAAGAGCGGCGGCTGTACGGGAACTCATAAAGGAAAGGCTGGTAAGCTTAGGGGAAGTTAACCCCGGAGCCATTGAGGCTTACGAACGCTTAAAGGCCCGTGTTGATGAACTGGAGCAACAGAAAAAGGACCTGGAGGAAGGCCGGGCGGCCCTGCACCAGGTAATTAACGAGATGGAACGATTAATGGCCCGGCAGCTCAAAGCCACCCTGGCTGCCGTCCAGGAACACTTTGCCGCCATCTTCCAGGAACTTTTCGATGGCGGTGAAGCCCGCCTGGAGCTGACCGGCAGCCAGGATATCCTGACTGCCGGCCTGGAGATCGTTGCCCGGCCGCCGGGCAAGAAGCCCCAGCACCTGGCCCTTCTCTCGGGCGGGGAAAAGGCCCTGACGGTGGTAGCCTTTATCTTCGCTCTGTTAAAGGTCAAACCCAGCGCTTTTTGTATCTTTGATGAGGTGGACACGGCCCTGGATGAAGCCAATGTGGAGCGCTTTGCCCGGCTGTTGCGCCAGTTTGCCGCCCGGACCCAGTTTATCGTCATCACCCACCGCCAGGGCACTATGGCCGCTGCCGACGTCCTTTACGGTGTGACCATGACGGAACAAGGCGTCTCCCGCCTCGTTTCGGTACGGCTGGAGCAACTGCCGGCCTGATGTCACAAAACCTCCCCCGGCGGTGTTATATAGATAGCAGGGGTTGCAGGGAGGGGGATGGACCATCAAACCTACTGAATTTGAAGCGCTGTTTCAAACCTACTATCCCCGGGTATACCGCCGCCTCTATTATCTCCTGGGAGAGCGGGCGGCAGCCGAGGACTTGACCCAGGAGGTCTTCCTCAAGCTGTACCACCAGCCGCCCCGGGATAAGAGCAACCTCGGTGGGTGGCTCTTGCGGGTGGCCGCCAACCTGGCCTATAACCACCTCCGCGGCGAAGAGCGGCGCCGCCGCCGCGAGGAGGAGCGGGTGCAGGAAACCTCCAGCGTTATACCTCTGGAAGAAGCAGTCATCCGCGACCAGGAAGCCCGGCAGGTCCATATCTGCCTGGCCCAGCTGCCACCCCGGGACCGCCTCTGCCTGCTGTTAAAGAATATAGGTTACAGCTACGCCGAGATTGCTGCGGTTATCCAGGTGGATAAAAATTCAGTGGGAACCATCCTGGCCCGGGCCCGGCGGCATTTCGCCGCCCTGTATAAGGAACTGGAGGGGAGGGACGACCATGTGCCCGGAAGAGGGCATTCTCCAGGCTTATCTTGATGGGGAATTGGATACGGCCATGACAGCTAGGGTGGCCGGCCACTTGGCCGGGTGTGCCGCTTGCCGGCAGCGGCTGGCTGCTTTAGAGGAATTAGCTGCCGGCGTGGCTGCACCCCTGCAGGCCTACCAGCAGGGGACGGAGGCCGTAGCCCGTCTTTTACGGGTGCCCCGGACCGGGCCGGCGGCCTCCCAGTACCAGCCCCTGACTAAACTAAAGGGGATAGGAAACATGCTCCGGCAGCACAAATGGTTTTCCGGTGTGGCCGCGGCCGTCGTGGCCCTGGCCATCTTTTTAAGCTGGGCCCCGGGCCGTAGCCTGGCCGCCCAGTTCCTGAACATCTTCCGCATGGAAAAGATCCAGGTGGTCAAGATCACCCCCGAAGATATGGCCCAGCTGGATAAACTCTTTAACGGCCAGGGGGGCGAGGTGGACATCAGGAACTTCGGCCGGGTGGAGGTCCGGCGGCCGGCAGAGCCGCGGGTTGAGGTAGACCCGGCCCAGGTGGAGGCCCTGAGTGGTATTAAACTGGACCTGCCTGCCACCCTGGCCGGGCGGGCAAGGGCGGCCGTATACATTGAGCAGGCCCCGACCATCACCTTCACCCCCGATGTGGAAAACCTCAACAGCTATCTCCGGAAACACGGCGGCGTCCCGCTGCCTGATGAACTTGCGGGCAAGTCCTTTACCCTGAACATCCCTCCCCTGGTCATAGCCGACTATGGCCAGCCGGGCAAAGGTTTTACCCTCTACGCCGCCCGCGACCTGACCATTGATGCGCCCCAGGGGGTCGACGCGGTAGCCCTGCGCGAGGCCCTGCTGAAGCTACCCTTCCTGCCCGAAAACTTGCGCCGGCAACTGGCGGCCATCAACGACTGGCAGCACACCCTGCCCATCCCGCAGACCCAGGGTATGGCGGCGCGGGAGATCACGGTCAACGGCAACCAGGGGGTATACTTTAGTAACGGTGCCACCAACAGCAGCAATGTTATCCTCGCCTGGCGCCAGGGCAACAGCTGGCGGGCTCTGACCGGCTTGCCCCTGGAAGAGGCCCTGCGGGTAGCGGCGGAGGTCAAATAATGGCCTTAATTGAAGCACGGAATTTGACCAAAATCTATGGCCGGCAAGTAGCCTGCCGGGAGATCTGCCTTTCCGTAGAGGAAGGGCAGATCTTCGGCCTCTTAGGACCCAACGGCGCCGGCAAGAGTACCCTGGTAAAGATGCTGGTGGGCCTGGTCTACCCCACGGCCGGGGAGGCAAAGGTTGCCGGCTACACGCCCCAGGACATCAGGGGCCGGCGCCGGGTGGGTTTTTTACCGGAGAACTTCCGCCTCCACGGCTGGATGAAGGGAGAAGAGCTATTGACCTTTCACGCCCGGCTGGCGGGCCTGGACGGCAGGGCCGCCAGCCGGCGGGCTCATGAAGTCCTGGAACTGGTGGGCTTGAGCGGGGAGGGCCGGAAGCTGGTTGCTAATTACAGTAAAGGCATGCAGCAGCGCCTGGGCCTGGCCGCCGCCCTGGTGGGCGACCCGCGGGTGGTCTTCCTGGACGAGCCCACCTCGGCCCTCGATCCCCTGGGCCGGCGCCAGGTGCGGGAGATCCTCCTGACCCTGAAGGAAGCCGGCAAGACTGTCTTTTTAAACAGCCACCTGTTGAGCGAGGTGGAGCAGGTATGCGATCAGGTGGCCATCATCAACCGGGGTACGGTGGTGGCCGCCGGCCACCTGGCGGAACTGCAGTCCGGCCCAGCGACGGTCGCCATCAGGTTGGCTGGCCTGACGGGAGAACTGGTGGCGGAGCTACGCCGGCTTTACCCCGAACTACAACTGGAAGGTGACCGGCTCACCCTGACCCTGGGTGACCGGGAGGAAATCGCCGATCTGGTGGCCCGGCTGGTGGCCGGGGGCTGTCGCATCTATGAAGTGAGGCCCGGCCATAATTCCCTGGAAGACGTCTTTGTCCACCTGGTGCGGGAGGGGGAGCAGGCATGTGGCTGATGGCCCTCTTTACCTTCCGGGAGGCATGGCGGAAAAAAGTGGCCTTCATCGCCGGCGCCCTCACCCTGGCCTTCCTCATCCTGTACGGCACCGGCCTGCACTTTATTACCAGGGACATGGTGAATACCGCCAATCCCGCCGCCACCGCCGCCAGTTACTTTGCCATGATGCAGACGGTTACCCTTTTTGTCCTGGGGATTTACCTGGCCAGTTTCCTGGCGGCTGGCCTGGCCGTCCTGGCCGCCGTGGGCAGCGTCGCCGGAGAAATCGAAAACGGCACCCTGTACACCCTGGCAGTACGGCCCCTGTCCCGCCGCGACCTGCTCCTGGGCAAATTCCTGGGCCTGGCGGCCATGCTGGTAACCTACGCCGCCCTCTTTTTCCTGGCCCTGGCCGGCCTGGTGTACTGGCAGACAGGCCTGGTCATTCCCGGGCTGGTGCCGGCCCTGGGCCTCTTTATCCTGGAGCCCCTGGTCCTCCTGGCCGTTACCATGCTGGGGACCACCAGGCTAAGTACCCTGGGTAACGGCGTCCTGGCCTTCGCCCTCTACGCCCTGGCCGTAGTCGGGGGTATGATAGAACAGATCGGCGCCCTGGTGGAGAGCACCGCTGCCATTTATACAGGTGTGGTCACCAGCCTCATCCTGCCGGCGGACGCCGTCTACCGGCGGCTGGTGGCGACGGTGGTCGACCGGCTCCCCGTCGGCAACGGCCAGGATATTCCCCGCTTTATCAATCCCCAGTCGATGCTGGGGCCTTTTGGCAGCCAGTCCACCCCCAGCGACTGGATGCTCCTCTATACCCTGGTCTATATCGTCGTTCTGCTGGCGGCGGCAATCTATAGCTTTAAGCGGCGGGATATTTAAGCTCACGGTGCGCTAAACCTTTTTTGCCCTCCAGACTACGACGGGATTAAATTAACAAAAGGCCGCGGCAGGACACCTGCCTGGCAGGCCCTGAGACCCTACGGCCCGCACACCGCCAGGGTTTGGCTTAACTACCTTCACTTGATTGATGCGGCAATCCGGAATATCCTCGTCCTTGGACAATTGGTCGTACCCGGACTTCCGGGTGCCCTATGGCGGCCGGTAGTAAAACCGCTATAGTATTTTTAAAACGGGAAGGTGGTGTCAAGGGGGGTGTGGTATAATAAACTAAAATAGCGTACACGAAAAGGAGTTAAAAGTCATAGGGGGGACCTTGAGTAATGGATATGAACAGCAATCTGGAACGGTTGAAGGCGGAAGTGGCCTCCCTGTCCCGGGAAGAGGCGGCGGAGTTACTGGCCTATATTCAAAGCAAGTTTGACCTGGAAGTGCGCGACTGGTTAGCCGCCGGGAGACGCTTCATTGAACAAAATAAAGGTGCCTTAAAGGATCTGGCCAAATGAAGTATCCCAGCATGGAGGTCGTTCTGGCCCTCTACCAGGAAACCATGGCCAGGACGGGCGGGCTATCCGGCCTGCGGGATCTTGCCCTGCTAGAAGCAGCCCTAGCCCGGCCGCATAGCACCTTTGACGGCAAGGAACTATACCCCACCCTTTTCTTGAAAGCTGCCTGCCTGATGCATAGTCTGATTTTAAATCATGCCTTCGTGGACGGGAATAAGCGCATCGGTGTGGTGCTGGCCGGTACCATGCTGGCTATGAACGGCTACCAGCTGGAGGTAGAGCGTCGGGAAATGGTCTCCTTTACCTTAAGCGTGGCCGAGGGGAAGCGTAGCGTTGAAGAGATCGCTGCCTGGCTGGAGGCACACAGCCGGGCGATTGCCATATAACAGTCCTACTGACAACCAAACCCGGAGGGCTTTGGCTTGTTGGAAAGGTCGGCCTATTTTCTGGCATTACAAATGATGCATTGAAGCTGGCGGGTGTGGTACAATACTAGTGGTACAATACTATACAATACTATGTAATAAAACATGATACCAGCCTATTGATGCGGAAGAGAAGACATCTTCACCCGCCTAAAACAAAAGATAGAGGTGATAAAAATTGTCCTCTCACCGTTTTCTAGTTGTAATCGAGCAAGATGAAGATGGCAAATATATTGCCTCGGTACCATCTCTCCCCGGATGCCACACCCAAGCAGATAACCTTACTGATCTGGAGAAGCGAATTCAAGAGGCAATAAAGCTTTACCTGAATGAGAACGGTCATGTTATTATGGCAGCGGAAAAGTTTATCGGAATTCATCAGGTCGAGGTACAAGCATGACAAAGCTTGCAATTATTTCTGCTGAAGATATGGAACGTATATTAATCCATTTTGGAAGAATATGAGAAATTGAGGCAAAAAGTTCTCTGATATTCGCTAACGCAGCTATATTTTTATAGTTAAAGTCTGAAGATACCGCTTTAACCTTATAAGGCAGCCTTAACCGGCTGCTTTTCTTATTATTTCGCACCCAAAAGAAAGGACCGCGTTGCCGGCGCTTCAACCGGGGTAGTTAACCAGCGGTTTAACTGAATTTACAGGGGCATTATTGACAACCTGCCACAGGTGATCTATTATAGCATTGTATTAACTGTATTATCATAATTAATACAGAAGAAGGAGGTGCCTATGTTACAGCTTGATTACAGGGACCGCCGCCCCCTGCACGAACAGATCAAGGAAAAGATTAAAACGCTGATCATTACCGGGGTGTTGCAACCGGACGAACGGATACCCTCGGTGCGTGAACTGGCCCAGTTGCTGACCGTCAATCCCAACACAATCCAGAAAGCCTACAAAGACCTGGAGGCGGAAGGCTTCATCTACTCCATCCGGGCCAAAGGCAGCTTTGTCACACCCCGGGACCGTTCAGCCCCGCACCCCCGGCTGGAGGAACTGATGCGGGAACTGGAGCGAAACGTGGCCGAATTAATGTATTTGAACGTACCGATGGAACAATTGCTGGATACCATTCGTGCCATCTATAAAAAAGGAGGTCTGAATGAGTGATTGAAGTCAGAAAGCTCAGCAAAAGCTTTGGCAGATTTAAAGCTCTGGAAAATGTCAATATCGATGTCAAAAAAGGTTCCGTTTACGGCTTGCTGGGCCCGAATGGCGCCGGGAAAACCACCCTCATCAAACACCTGGCCGGAGTCTATCGCCAGGATGCGGGGACCATCACCATTGCCGGCCAACCGGTTTATGACAATCCGGCCGTCAAGTCGTTCCTGGTTTACATACCAGATGACCTGTATTTTTTCTCGCAATACAGCATCGAGGAAACAGCCCAATTTTACGCCAGCTTCTACCCGGCTTGGAACTGGGAAAGATACCGGGTTTTAAAACAGGTGTTCTCCATAGACCCCCGGCGCAGAATCACCCGCCTGTCCAAAGGCATGCAGAAACAGGTGGCTTTCTGGCTGGGCATCTGCGTCATGCCCCGGGTGATGATCCTGGATGAACCGGTCGACGGCCTTGACCCGGTAATGCGTAAGAAGGTCTGGAATCTGGTGCTGCAGGACGTCGCCGAACGCGAAACCACGGTGCTAGTTTCCTCCCACAACCTGCGGGAATTGGAGGATGTTTGTGACCACGTTGGCATCCTGTACAACGGCACCATCCTGGTGGAAAAAAATCTTGATGATTTAAAGACAGATATACACAAACTTCAGGTAGCGTTTGCCGGCGAAGTACCTCCAGATCTCCTCCGGTCTGGAACGATCCTGCACCGGGAACAAAACGGGAGCATCCTCCTGCTTGTTGTGAAGGGGGATAAAGAGCAAATCCTGGCCGAGATACGGCGGGCCAACCCGGTCATCCTGGATGTTCTACCACTGACGCTGGAGGAGATCTTCATCTATGAACTGGGGGGAAGCGGTTATGACATTCAGAATGTCCTTATTTAATAAGGGGCTGATGGCCAGTGATCTCAAACGTTTCTGGTGGGTCAGCGCCCTGTACGGCCTGTTCCTGATCTTAATCCTGCCTTTTCACCACATGGTGCAGGATATACCTGCCAGTAACAGGTGGGCCAGGGAAATGCTGCAAAGATCGCTGGACATTTTCTCCGGCCAGAGCGGAATGCAGGCCATTCTAATCTGCACCGTGCCCATCATCCTGGCGGTGCTGCTTTTCCAGTATTTGCATAACAGCCGGGCGGTGGCGGTGATGCACAGCCTGCCATTCAATCGCTACACCCTTTTCTGCAGCCACAGCGTCGCGGGGCTGGTGCTGCTGCTCCTGCCCGTTACGGTCACCGGGCTGGTATTGGCGGTCCTGAATATGACTACTCCCTTAAAGGAGTATTATTCCCTGCTGGATATTCTCCGGTGGATGGGCATGACGGCCCTATTTGACACCCTGTTATTCGCGATTACCGTTTTTGTGGGTATGTTCACGGGCAATGCCATTGCCCATATCGCCTTTACCTATATCCTGCAGGTCCTGCCCATAGGGTTATATGTTCTTCTGACGGAAAACCTCCGCCACTTGATTTACGGCTACGCCAGCCTCAACCATCCCGGCGACCTGCGGTACAACTTTCCTTTGATGATGTTTACCAGCGGTACCGGGAGCGATCTTTTTACCGCCGGAACCGTAGCGGTGTATCTCCTGGTCGCCGCCTTGTTCTTTGTTGCCGCCGCCTGTGTCTACAAGTTAAGGCACGCGGAAGCGGCTGGTGATGTCATCGCCTTTACAATCATGCGGCCGGTTTTTAAGTACGGCGTAACCGTTTGTGCGATGCTCCTGGCGGGAGCGTACTTTGCCAATGTATACAGGGGCGCTTTTCCTATTATTGTTTGGGGGTACGTACTGGGTTCCCTATTGGGCTACTTTACGGCCGAATCCCTGCTGCAGAAATCTTTGAAGGTCTGGTCGTCGTACAGGGGTTATCTGGGATATATCGCGATCATTGTGGTGCTGCTGCTCGGGATTGTCACCGACGCCACCGGCTATGTGCATCGCGTCCCCGAACCGGAAAAGGTGAAGAAAGTCTACTTTGGTACCAATATTAACGCGTGGATACACCTGGAAAAACTGAAAGATATAAAAGATCAAGGCATCAAGTACGAGGGCGCCATCTTCTTTGAAAACAGGGACAACATCAAGCATATCACCCGCCTGCACCGTCAATTGCTGCAGAACCCCCGCGATAAAAAAGGGGTACCCCGCTATATTATCTATACCCTGAAGGACGGTGGTTACTTAGTCCGCCAGTATTATATCGACGAAAAACAATATGCTTCCCTGCTCAAACCCATCTACGAATCCCTGGAATATAAACAGGCCAGGTTCCCGGTGGTGGCCCAGGACCCGGCTGAAATTAAATTGATCGAAATCGACGATGATCGCACCCCCAAAAGAGCGGTTATCCTGACTGACAGGGTGGAGATCGGGGAGTTTGCGGTCCGGTTGCAACAGGATGTGCTGAACACTACCTTTGAAGAACTCGTCGCCAGGACGGATGATTATGTGCACATCAATATTGAGGACGTTAACGGGAGATCCGTGCATTATACCCTCCGCGACGGCTACAGGTCGGTTATCAACTGGCTCAAAGAAAAAGGGTATTATGAGAGTATCATGCTGCTGCCGGATGAAGTCGAATATGCCGTCCTGGAATATCCTTTACCCCCGGAGGCCTCGAAGACCGGTTCGGCATCCAGGCGGGTTGAAATCAGGGAGCGCCGGTTAATCGAGGAATTGCTCAGTATAAACGGACCGGATGACTTCACCGACCGTGACAAAACCATCAGTGTGATATTTTCCGGGAGGGCAACCACGGGCCCCTTCGAGTTCCACCGCTTTATCCACCGGGACTGGCCGGTTTCGGCGGCATTAAAAGAATACATGCAACAGCTGGATTAGCACCGGTCCTACCGGTTTCCTGAGGAAATGGGTAGACATATAAAGAGGCTCCTGGCTGGCAGGAAGCAGGGTTGTCAACAATATACCTTGGACAAAAGGCCTCGTCTCTGGTAAATTAGGGATGAGGCTTTTTGATATCGTACAAGGGGGATTACCATTGAGTCTTTTCAGCAAGCTTAAAGACGGTTTAAAAAAGACGCGGCAGAATTTCACTCAACGGCTGGGCACCTTGCTAGTTGGCAGCAGCCGCCTGGATGACGATTTCTTTGACGAACTGGAAGAAATATTATTGACGGCCGATGTTGGCGCCAGGACCAGCATGGAACTGGTGGAACGTTTGCGCCAGGAGGTTAAGGCCCGCAAGGTAACAGACCCGGCCGCGGTAGGTACTTTTTTGCAAGAAGAAGTTACCCGGCTACTGGGAGAAGAGGTGCCCCGTTTAAACAGGGCGCCGTCACCGCCGACGGTGATCTTGGTGGTAGGTGTCAACGGCGCCGGTAAGACGACCACCATCGGCAAGCTGGCTTATCGTTTAAAACAGGAAGGTAAAAAGGTCATCCTGGCGGCAGCCGACACTTTCCGGGCTGCCGCCGGCGAGCAGCTGGCCGTATGGGCCGAACGGGCCGGGGCTGAACTGATCCGCCACCAGGCCGGGGCCGATCCGGGCGCAGTAGTTTACGATGCTTTACAAGCGGCCCGCAACCGCCGCGCCGACGTGGTGCTGGTGGATACGGCCGGCCGCCTGCAAACCAAAGTTAATCTGATGGATGAGCTAAAAAAAATTCGCCGCGTTATTGAACGGGAACTGCCGGGGGCGCCCCATGAGGTGCTCCTGGTCCTGGACGCCACCACCGGCCAGAATGCCCTGTCCCAGGCCAGGCTCTTTAGTGAGGCGGTGGGAGTTACTGGTATCGTGTTAACCAAGCTCGACGGCACGGCCAAGGGCGGGGTGGTTTTGGCTATTGCCGCCGAAATGGGCATTCCGGTCAAGCTGGTGGGCCTGGGCGAAGGCCTGGATGATCTGAAGGAATTTCAACCCCGGGACTTTGCTGCTGCCTTATTCAGCGGCCTGTCTGGGGAAAAGGAGGAATAACCCTTGGGCAAAATTTTAATCAAAGATTGTGCCATCGTCCCCATTAGCAGCCCGGTAATTGAAAAGGGCGTCATTGCCATCGACGACGACCGCCTTCATTATGTCGGACCGACAGGAGGCTTACCAGCCGACTGGCAGCCGGATACTGTTATCGAGGCCGGCGATAAGGTGGCCCTCCCAGGCCTGGTCAATGCCCACACCCACGCGGCCATGACCCTGCTGCGGAGCTACGCCGACGATCTTCCCCTGAAACAGTGGCTGGAAGAAAAGATCTGGCCCCGGGAGGATAAACTTACCCGGGAGGACATTTACTGGGGCGCCAAGCTGGCCTTGCTGGAAATGATTCGCTCCGGCACCACCACCTTTGCTGATATGTATTTCCAAATGGACGCCGTGGCCGAAGCCGTTGTCGAGGCCGGCCTGCGGGCCTGCCTCAGCCAGGGCCTCATTGGCCTTCAGGACGGGCAGGGAAAACGCCTGGCCGCCGGTGTCAGCCTGGTGAAAGAGTGGCATGGCGCCGGTGACGGCCGCGTGACCACCATGCTGGGCCCCCATGCCCCCTATACCTGCCCCCCGGATTACCTGACGAAAGTGGCCAAGACGGCGGCCGGACTGGGGGTGGGTATACATATTCACCTGGCGGAAACGAAGGGAGAGGTAGAAGATATTCAGGCCCGTTACGGGGCCACTCCGGTAGCCCTGATCGAAAAATTGGGCCTGTTCGACCTGCCGGTCCTGGCCGCCCACTGCGTCCACCTGACCACAGAAGATATTTCTATCCTGGCAGAAAAAAAGGTTGGTGTCGCCCACTGTCCGGAGAGCAACCTGAAGCTGGCCAGCGGGGTGGCGCCGGTGGCGGCGATGCTGGCTGCCGGTGTCAATGTGGCCATCGGCACCGACGGCGCCGCCAGCAACAACAACCTGGATATGGTGGCCGAAATGCGTACCTGTGCCCTGCTGGCCAAAGGGATAAGCGGTGATCCCACCGTAGTTCCCGCTCACCAGGCCCTGGTTATGGCCACCTTGAACGGTGCCCGGGCCCTGGGCCTGGAAAAGGACATCGGCACCCTGGAGACCGGGAAAAAAGCCGATCTGATCCTGGTAAACAAGCACCAGCCCCACTTAATGCCGCCCCATAATGTAGAAGCCAACCTGGTTTATGCCGCCCGCGGGAGCGATGTGGATACGGTAATCGTTAACGGGAAAATTCTCATGGCCGCCGGGGAAGTAAAGACCCTGGACGCCGGGGAAATTTACGCCCAGGTAATGAAACGGGCCGGTAGAGGGTAAAAAAATTCCACCTCCTTCCACGCCTACGGGGTTAGCTGCCGGGTGCGGACCAAGGATGGCCCTACCGCGGTGACCCGCGGATTAACCCCCTGGAAATGGTTCCCCCGTTTTCCACCGAGGAAATTCGGCGATCTGGTGGAAGAAAGGATGGAATTGATGGCATTTTTATCGTAGCATGAAGGTCCTATTTTGTTAACATAAAACTTAATGGTAAAACCCAATGGTTTTTCCAGGACCAATTTCAGGTTTCCTTGATTTCAATATGGGGGGAGTAACCTGTGGAGTACCGCCAGCTGGGTAAAACGGGGATGAAGGTTTCCGAGCTATGTTTCGGCGCTCTGCCCATGGGGCCGCGCCAGAAAAACCTCGACATTGACACCTGCACCAGGATTATCAAAAGAGCCCTGGACGGAGGGGTTAATTTCATCGATACGGCGCAAATTTATGAGACCTACGAGCCTATCCGGCGGGCTATTCACGCCTACGGCGGTGAAGTGATTATCGCCACCAAGTCCGCAGCTGTCACCTATGAGGATATGGAGCGGGCTATCCAGGAGGCCCGGGAGAAGCTCCAGCTGGATTATATCCATATTTTCCACCTGCATGCGGCCCGGGCAACGGAGCATATTTTCGAAGAAAGGGCGGGCGCCTGGCGCTGCCTCCTCGATGCCCGGGAGAAAGGGCTTATCGGGGCCGTTGGTATTGCTACCCACGGCGTGGCGGCGGTGCGGAAAGCGGCCGCCGAAAAAGAAATAGATGTTATCTTTCCCCTGGTAAATATCAAGGGCATGGGCATCATCGACGGCAGCCGCGCAGACATGCTGGCCGCCATCTCGACAGCCGTGGCTGCCGGCAAGGGGATTTACCTGATGAAGGCCCTGGCCGGGGGGAACCTCTTGGACAACTACCAGGAGGCCATGGCCTTTGCCCGCCAGGTACCGGGTATTGCCGCCGTCGCCGTAGGTATGGTCAGCGAGGCAGAGGTGGATTACAACCTGCGCTTTTTTAACGGCGAGGACCCGGGGAAAATAGAGATTGCCGCCAAAGAGTTTACCGTGGTGGAGACCGTCTGCAGCGGCGACGGCGCCTGTCTTAAGGCCTGCACCAACGACGCTATAACCTTAGTTAACGGTAAAGCCAGGATCGACCGCGGCAAATGCCTTCTCTGCGGCTACTGCACCGAGGTGTGCCCGCAGTTTGCCATCAGGATGATCTAGTGTCAAAGCCCTGCCCTTGACACCTCCGGGAATGTGCCCTATAATTCTTATCGGTGGTGCTTATGCTTGACCAGCTGGCCCGGGTGGCGCGTCTGTACGATTTTTACGGCCCCCTTCTTACCCCCAAGCAGAGGCAGTGGCTGGAACTCCACTACCACCACGACCTTTCCCTGGGAGAGATAGCTGATGAAGAAGGGATCAGCCGCCAGGCTGTCTACGACGGCCTGCATAGGGCGATCAAAGCCCTGGAGGATTATGAAGCCCGCCTGGGTTACCTGCAGCGGGAACTCACCCTGCGGGAACAGCTGGCAGCAGCTATCAGGCACCTGGAAAACTACCGCCATGGTGGCGGGGAAGGGGAGCTGGCTGAAGCTTCCCGCATCCTTGAGCGGCTCCTGGAACTGCCGGAGGGCAGTGCGGGGAAGAATTAAACTGGCGCAGATTTAAATGTAGCAGATTTA
This sequence comes from Moorella sp. E308F, assembly GCF_006538365.1. Classification (NCBI taxonomy): domain Bacteria; kingdom Bacillati; phylum Bacillota; class Clostridia; order Neomoorellales; family Neomoorellaceae; genus Neomoorella; species Moorella sp. E308F. Next base: position 126,420 of record NZ_BJKN01000002.1, read on the forward strand.
TATGTAATTGTTCCCAATACGGGGGTGAAACAGGTGGCCGTCTTTGCTTCTCTGGCCGACAAGCTCCAGGAAACCTTTAAAAAACTGCGCGGTAAAGGCAAGCTCACCGAAGCTGACGTGACAGCCGCCATGCGGGAGATCCGCCTGGCTTTACTGGAAGCCGACGTCAACTTCAAGGTCGTCAAGGATTTTATCAACCGGGTCAAAGAGCGGGCCGTCGGCCAGGAAGTCATGCAGAGCCTCACCCCCGGCCAGCAGGTGGTTAAGATTGTCCATGAGGAGCTGACGGCCCTCATGGGCGGCAGCGAGAGTAAAATCAACTGGGCCAGCCAGCCGCCGACGGTCATCATGCTGGTTGGCTTACAGGGCGCCGGTAAGACAACTACTGCTGCCAAACTGGCCCGCCTGGTGCAAAATCAGGGCCGGCGGCCCCTGCTGGTGGCTGCTGATGTTTATCGTCCGGCGGCCGTTAAACAGCTCCAGGTCCTTGGGGAGCAGTCAAAGGTACCGGTATTCAGCATGGGGGAAGGGATCAATCCAGTAGATATTGCCCGGGCCGCGGTAGAGCACGCCCGTAAGTTTGGCAGTAACCCTGTCATCCTGGATACTGCCGGCCGGCTGCATATTAACGAAGCCATGATGGCTGAACTGGCGGCTATTAAAGAGGCAGTCAACCCCCAGGAAATTCTCCTGGTAGTAGATGCCATGACCGGCCAGGACGCCGTGCAGGTGGCTTCTATCTTTCACCAGCAGCTGGGCCTGACAGGGGTAATACTCACCAAACTGGACGGCGATACTCGCGGCGGTGCCGCCCTATCCGTCCGGGCGGTCACCGGGTGCCCCATAAAATTTATCGGCATGGGAGAAAAAACCGATGCCCTGGAAACCTTCCACCCGGACCGCCTGGCTTCCCGCATCCTGGGGATGGGGGATGTCTTGAGCCTCATTGAAAAGGCCCAGGCCAATCTTGACGTAGAGAGGGCCAGAGAACTACAGAGGAAGATTCGCCAGCAGGAGTTTACCCTGGAAGATTTCCTGGAGCAGATGAAGCAGATGAAGAAGATGGGTCCTTTGGAGGAAATCTTAAGCATGTTACCCGGGGCCGGGAAAATGAAGCAGTTAAAGGATCTCCAGATTGACCCGAAAGAATTGGTCCACACCGAGGCCATTATCCAGTCCATGACCCCGGAGGAGCGCCGCAACCCGGCCATCATAAACGGCAGCCGCAAAAAACGCATCGCCGCCGGCAGCGGTACCCGGGTTCAGGATGTAAATCGTCTGCTGCGCCAGTTTGAAGAAGCCAAAAAGCTAATGCAACTTTTAGGCGAAGGCGGTAGCAAGATAAAAAAGAAAGGCCGCCTCCCTTTCCCTTTTTAAAAGGAGGTGACTGCATATGGCAACCAAGATCCGCTTAAAGCGTATGGGGGCTAAAAAAGCACCTTTTTACCGGGTGGTAGTAGCCGATTCCCGCTCGCCCCGTGATGGCCGGGTAATTGAAGAGATTGGGTACTATAACCCCGTCAAACAACCTGCCGAAATCAATGTTGATGAGGAAAAAGCCCTGCGCTGGCTGAGTACCGGAGCGCAGCCTTCGGAAACAGTGCGCGCCCTGTTGAAAAAAGCTGGTGTCTGGCAGAAATTTGTTGCTGCCAGGGAAGCTAAATAGGGGGGATAATAATGAAGGAATTGTTATTGACCCTGGCCCAGGCCCTGGTAGATCACCCCGATCAGGTCAGCGTTAACCAGGTAGAAGGAGAAAGATCAGTTATCCTGGAGCTCAGGGTGGCCCAGGAGGACATGGGTAAGGTCATTGGCAAACAGGGACGTATCGCCCGGGCCATCCGTACCCTGGTTAAAGCTGCCGCTGCCCACCAGGGCAAGCGGGTAGTTGTGGAGATTATCCAGTAGAGATGGTACCTGACAGGATCGACGTCGGTAAAATTGTGGCTACCCACGGTATCCGGGGAGAGGTAAAAGTAGAACCCTGGACGGACTTTCCCGAGCGTTTCCGGCCCGGGACCAGGATGCTTCTCCAGCTGGGAGAAGAGATAAAGGCGGTAACTATAGCCGGGGCCCGCCCCCACGGCCGGCACCTGATCCTCAAGCTGGCGGAAGTTAATGATTGCGATCAGGCCGGGGCATTACGCGGGGCGGTTCTTAAGGTAGAGCCCTGGGAAGTGGAACCCCTTCCGGAAGGGCATTATTATATTTTCCAGTTAGTGGGAAGCCGGGTTTATACTACCGGCGGCGAATTCCTGGGAATTTTAACCGAGGTGTTAACCACCGGCGCCAATGATGTCTATGTCGTCAAGGGCACCGGGAAAAAGGAAATACTAATACCGGCCTTAAAAGACGTAGTGCGTAAAATTGACCTGGCCCGGAGGGAAATGACCGTCGCCCTGCCACCGGGTTTGCTGGATTAGGGGGCCTTGCCCTTGCGGGTTGATGTGCTGACCATTTTCCCCGAGATGTTCACCGGGTTTTTAAATACGAGTATTATCAAACGGGCGCGGGAACAGGGCCGTTTAAATGTTAACCTGGTCGATATCCGGGCCTATGCCAGGGACAAACACCGCAATGTTGACGACTATCCCTTTGGCGGCGGGCCGGGGATGGTCATGCTCGCCGAACCCATCTTCCTGGCTGTGGAGGCTTTGTTACCCGAAGCAGCTGCCGCCAGGCCGCCCATCATCCTTTTATCACCCCAGGGCGAGGTCTTTAACCAGGCCCTGGCCGCGGAACTGGCCGGGGAAGAACGCCTTATTCTCATTTGCGGCCATTATGAAGGCGTCGATGAACGGGTCAGGCAGTTTCTGGTAAACCGGGAAATATCAATTGGCGACTATGTCCTGACAGGCGGCGAGCTGCCGGCCATGGTAGTTATTGACGCCGTTACTCGCCTGTTACCGGGGGTACTTGGAGACCCGACGGGGGCCAGGGAGGATTCCTTTGCCATGGGCCTGCTGGAATATCCTCAGTATACCAGGCCCCGCTCCTTTCGCGGGCTGGAAGTACCCGAAGTCTTGCTATCGGGTAATCATGAAAGAATAAGGCGCTGGCGGCGCCAGCAGGCTCTAGAACGGACCTGGCGGCGGCGGCCGGATTTGCTGGCGAAGATAGAGTTAAGCCCCGAAGACCGGCGCCTGCTGGCGGATATTATCCGCCGTGCCGGCAGTGAAGACCTGCCAGGGGAATAAATCCGTAAGACCATTCGCAAGTTGTTTCCTGGTGAAAACCTGTGGTATAATAAACGCTGGTGTTACCGGCAGGGAAAGGAGGGGTTGCGTTGAATATTCTGGAAGCCCTGGAAAAGGAACAAATGCGTTCAGATATACCCGACTTTAGACCAGGGGATACTGTACGTGTACATGTCAAGGTCATTGAAGGCAACCGGGAGCGTATCCAGGTTTTTGAAGGAACGGTCATTGGCCGCCGCGGGCGGGGTATAAATGAAACCTTTACCGTCCGCAGGGTTTCCTATGGTGTGGCGGTAGAGAGGATTTTCCCCGTTCATTCACCGCGTATTGAACGTATCGAAGTGGTAAGGCACGGCCGGGTCAGGCGGGCAAAGCTCTATTACCTGCGCGGACGGGCCGGTAAAGCTGCCCGGATTAAAGAAGAGAGGTAACATAGTCGAACAACGGGACTGGTGCTCAAATCAGTCCCGTGTTTGACTAATAGGGGGCGTCAACTGTTGGAGGAAAGTAAGAAAGCGGCAGGGGAAATTAAAGGTTCGGCCTGGTGGAGAGATTTACTCCAGTCCCTGGTAATCGCCGCCGTTTTAGCTCTAATCATCCGGAGTTTTCTTTTTACCCCGTTTTATATTCCTTCACCGTCCATGGAACCAACCCTTTACCCCGGGGACCGCATTATTGTTAACCGCCTGGCCTACCGCCTGGGAGAACCCCAGCGCGGTGATGTAGTAGTTTTTCGATACCCCCTCGATCCCAGCCGCGATTATGTCAAACGGGTGGTGGCCGTTGGGGGGGATATAGTTGAGGCGCGGGATAATGTTCTCTATATCAACGGCCAGCCCCAGCCACCGGCAAGCTATTTACCGCCGGGAGTAGTCTACAGTGACTTTGGACCTATTAAAGTACCGCCCAACAACTACTTTATGATGGGAGATAACCGTAATAACAGTGCCGACAGCCGGGTATGGGGGACCCTGGACAGGAAGCTGATTATCGGCAAGGCGGTCCTGGTTTATTGGCCTTTAAATCATATCGGACTCATCAGGTAGGTGGCAGTATGCCGGCAGGATTAAAGTCCTTGCGCCAGTACCTGAAGGTTGTCGACATTGTCCTGGAAGTCGCCGATGCCCGCCTGCCTTCGTCCAGCCGTTACCCCGGATTGGAGACAATCCTCGGTAGCAGGGCACGGATCCTGGTTTTAACCAGGATCGATCTGGCTGAGCCCGCGGCCACGACACGCTGGCTGGATGTCTTCCGGGCTGGTGGGACTCCCGCCGTGGCCGTCAATGCCCGAACGGGAGAAGGCATGCGGGCTTTACGTCAGCAACTGGCCGGTATAGCGAAGGAAAAAAAGGAAAAACTGGCCCGGAAAGGGTTACGGGCACGGCCGTTAAGGATCATGGTTCTGGGGATTCCCAATGTCGGCAAATCTTCACTGTTAAATCGCCTGGCGGGACGGGGAGCAGCCCGTACCGGTGACCGGCCCGGGATTACCCGCGGGCCCCAGTGGATCCGTATAGAGGGCGATATGGAACTCCTGGATACCCCTGGTGTTCTCTGGTCCCACTGGCACGAACCGGGGACGGCCCTGTGGTTGGGAGCCATTGGCTGTGTTCCTGAAGGTATTTTGCCCGTTACCGATATAGCTAACCTGGTGGTAGAATTTTTACTCGCTAAAGCCCCGGAACTCCTGCGGACAAGATATGGTATCACTGAGCAGGAAGCCGCGGGAGCAAATTTACTCGCGGCCATTGGTCGCCGGCGTGGTTATCTCCTGCCCGGCGGTATTATTGACCAGGAAAAGACGGCACAAGCCCTGGTTAAAGATTTCCGGGAAGGATATTTAGGTCGCTTTACCCTGGAGCTCCCATGAAAAAATCTCAACAGCATTCCCGGGGGCCTGGATAGAACCTGGTCAGAATACTTGACAAAACTAACAGAAGTGCATCATTATTTCAACGAGATCCTTTTCCGATTATATCGTGGCAGCGGGAAAGAGGTGGAAGTTGTGCCGGCCGATAAGATTTCCATTGTGATTGCTGATGACCATCCGTTGGTGCGGGAAGGCATTCGCAAGATCCTGGAACTGGAGCCGGGCATTCAGGTGGTTGCCGAGGCCGGGGACGGGCAGGAAGCCATTGCCATGGCCCGGCGTCACCACCCGGACGTAATTTTAATCGATATTAACATGCCCGGTTTAAACGGTATCGAAGCTACCAAGGTGATCCGCCGGGAACTGCCCCAAACCGGCATCCTGGCCCTGACCATACACGATGACGAGGAATATATCATTGAATTGCTAAAATGCGGGGTTTCCGGCTATGTCCTTAAGGACATCGGCGCCGAAGAACTGGTCAAGGCTATTTTCCAGGTAGCCCGGGGATACCAGGTAATTCACCCCGGCATAGCCCCCAAGGTAATTGATTATATCCAGAAGAAGGACCTGCCTGCTAATTCATCTATAGGGGGGCTACCTTTAACGCCCAGGGAACGGGAAATTTTAGTTCACGTCAGCCTGGGGAAATCAAACCGTGAGATAGCCCGGGACTTATATATTAGTGAAAAAACGGTAAAAAACCATTTAACGAATATCTTTCATAAAATTGGTGTTAGCGATCGTACCCAGGCAGCTCTTTATGCCTTGAAACACGGCTTAAGTGGTGGTAATCTAATATAGGTGATAAAAAAGGTGGCCGAAGTGCAAGGTGTAAGCCTGGAAGAACAGGAGCGGGTAGAGGCCCTTTACGCCTGGGAGCGGCGCTTACAGCGCCGGGGTGCCGTGTATATAGCCGGCGTGGATGAAGCCGGCCGCGGTCCCTTAGCCGGGCCGGTAACTGCCGCTGCCGTTATCTTGCCACCGGGTTTGTTTATCGCCGGCCTCAATGATTCTAAAAGAATACCACCTGCCAGGCGCCGGCAGCTGGCTGGAATAATTAAAAAAGAAAGCCTGGCCTGGGCCGTTGGCTGGGCTTCGGTTAAGGAGATTGATTGCCTGAATATCCTGGTGGCTTCCCGGTGGGCCATGTGGCGGGCCTTAATGGCTTTACCCATTAAGCCCGACCATGTTTTAGTTGACGGCTTGAAACTACCAGGTTTCCCTGTACCCCAGACCCCCCTGATAGGGGGCGACGCGTTAAGCGCCTCCATTGCGGCTGCCTCGATCCTGGCCAAGGTGGCCAGGGATGAACTGATGGTGGCCTACGACGCTGTTTTTCCCGGTTACGGCCTGGCAGAAAATAAGGGCTACCCAACGCCGGAGCACCGGCGCGCTCTGGCCTGCCTGGGTCCCAGTTCACTGCACCGCTTAAGTTTTAAAAACGCTTTGGTAGTCAAAAGCAGGGATTTTCATAAATATGGCGAATAAGTATGTGAGTATTGCCAAAGGTTATGGGGCCGATTATGGAAAGGAGGTAGTAAGGGTGTTGCAGCAGTATGGGATAATAGCCATTTTCCTCGCTGGCGGGGCAGCTACGGCCATCGCCGCCCTGGCAACCAACTGGCTCCTCCGCCCCCGGGGAAAAGCGGTGGGGGACAAAGTGGCCACCTATGAATGCGGCCTGGATACCAGGGGACCAACGTGGGTCCAGTTTAAAGTAAGTTACTTTTTGTATGCCCTTGTCTTTTTATTGTTTGATATAGAAACTGTTTTTTTATACCCTTGGGCGGTACGTTTTCAAGTTCTGGGGCTATTCGCTTTTATTGAAATGATTATTTTTATAGCTATCCTGGTAATTGGCCTCTGGTATGCCTGGAAGGAGGGTGCGTTAAAGTGGCTGTAGCCAGGTTGAAACCGCCAGAACCCCAAGTGCCTGATAATATTATCCTGTCGACAGTGGATTATATGCTCAATTTCTGCCGGGCCCATTCCTTCTGGCCGCTAACCTTCGGCCTGGCCTGTTGCGCCATTGAAATGATGGCTGCCGGCGGATCCCGTTATGATATTGCCCGCTTTGGCTACGAAGTTTTCCGGCCTTCGCCGCGCCAGGCTGATTTGATGATTGTGGCGGGAACGGTAACGAAAAAAATGGCACCCATTGTCCGGCGCCTTTACGAGCAGATGCCGGCGCCAAAATGGGTTATCGCCATGGGGAGCTGTGCCATCAGCGGCGGCCCCTTCGTGGATTCTTATAACGTTGTGCCCGGAGTAGATACCATTGTGCCGGTTGATGTTTATGTTCCCGGGTGCGCCCCCCGGCCGGAGGCATTGATTAACGGCCTCCTGCAGCTAAAGAAAAAAGTGATCAATCCTAAAGCAGTGCTGGTGAAGTGAAATGACCGCGTTAATTGAAGAATTGCAGGGCCTCTTCCCTGGAGTTCACGGGGAGGAAGGTGTTGATATGCCAGCCCTGGTTGTACCGGCCGACCGGCTGCTGGCGGTAATGAAGGAGTTAAAGGAGAGACGGGGTTATAATTTTTTGACCGACCTGACGGCTGTAGATTACAAAGATGAAGACCGGATAGAAATGGTATACCATTTATTAGCCGTGCCGGAAGCAAAGGAGCTAAGGGTCAAGGTGAACCTCAACCGCCAGCACCCGGAAGTTCCTTCGCTGACTGCTATCTGGCCGGCAGCGGAAGTACAGGAACGGGAAGTCTATGATCTAATGGGGGTCATTTTTAAAGGGCACCCCAACCTGAAAAGGATCCTCTGTCCCGATGATTTTAGCGGCCATCCTTTGCGCAAGGATTTCCAGTTAAATGCCGAAGAAGGGAGGGAATAGGTCATGGCCGTTGCCAGGGAAGATTTGCAGACCCAGGAAATCGAGCTCAATATGGGCCCCCAACACCCCAGTACCCATGGTGTTTACCGGGCCCTTTTAACCCTGGATGGTGAAAAAGTAGTCAAGGTTGAAAATATTATTGGTTATTTGCACCGGGGTATAGAAAAGCTGGCGGAGGACCGCACCTACACCCAGATCATCCCCTACACTGACCGCCTTGATTACCTGGCCGGGATGCTGAACAACCTGGGTTATGTCCAGACGGTGGAAAAACTGATGGGGATAGAGGTGCCGGAGCGGGCCGAGTACCTGCGCATTATCATGGCCGAGCTGTCCAGAATAGCTAGCCACCTGATCATGGTTGCTTCCATGGCCCTGGATGTGTCCGGTTGGACGGCATGGTTTCCCCCTTTCCGGGAAAGGGAGCGGATATTAGATCTCTTTGAGATGACTTGTGGTTCGCGCCTGACGGTGAGCTATATGCGCATCGGCGGCGTGGCTGCCGATATTCCGCCGGGCTTCTTGCCGGCCCTGGAAGCTTTTTTAGATGATTTGCCCCAGTTAATCGCGGAAGTGAACGGCTTGATTACCGGGAATGAAATTTTTAAGGCTCGTTGCCGGGGTGTGGGCAGGATTGATCTGGAGACAGCCCTGGCCTATGGTATCACAGGGCCGAACTTACGCGCCTGCGGGCTGCCCTTTGATTTGCGCAAAGCGCGGCCGTATGGTATTTATGATCGGTTCGAATTCGATATCCCCACTTTAAACAACGGGGATAGCTACGACCGCTTTGTTATTCGCCTTTTGGAGATGGAACAGAGCGCCCGCATCATCCGCCAGGCCATGGCAGGGCTCCCCGAGGGGCCGGTAATGGCCAAAGTGCCCCGGGTAATTAAACCGCCCAGGGGAGAAGTTTACCACCAGATCGAGGGTGCTAAAGGAATTTTGGGCTTTTATCTCGTAAGCGACGGCGGCAATAAGCCCTACCGCCTGCACATTCACAGCCCGTCCTTTGTTAATTTAGGCTCTCTACCCAAAATAGCCGAAGGCGGTAATATCCAGGATTTTGTTGTCAACCTTGCTTCCATTGATATTGTTCTGGGTGAGGTTGACCGGTGATCGGGAGTTTTGCTTAAGGGAGAGGATAGATGGTTATGGAAAATATATTTACTGGCATAGCCGCCTATTTAAAGGGGCTGCTTGCCGGGGCACCGCCGTGGGTCCAGACCTTGGGGATGGGCCTCCTGTACCTGGTGGGTGTCCTAGCCTTTATCTTTCTTAATGCCATTTATTTGATTTACCTGGAACGGAAGGTAAGCGCTTATATGCAGCAGCGGCTCGGGCCCAACCGCCTGGGCCCCCGTGGGCTCCTCCAGTCGGTAGCCGATGCTGTAAAGCTCCTGGGCAAGGAGGATATTATACCCCGCGGGGCTGATAAATGGGTTTTTATTATTGCGCCGGTAATAATCTTTATCCCGGCGGTCATGGTCTATGCCATCATCCCCTTTGGCAAAGGGATGATCCCTGTTGATTTGAATATTGGTGTCTTTTACTTCCTGGCAGTGGCCTCGACCACAACTATTGCCATTTTAATGGGCGGCTGGGGGGCCAACAATAAATACGCCCTGCTGGGGAGTATGCGCTGCGTGGCCCAAATGGTAAGCTATGAAATCCCCCTGACCTTTTCCATCCTGGGGGTAATTATGCTGGCCGGGTCCCTGCAGACTTCCCAGATAGTGGCGGCCCAGGAAAAGATCTGGTATATCCTGCTCCAGCCTTTGGCTTTCCTTATTTACTTTATTGCGGCCACAGCGGAAGTAAACCGCGCCCCCTTTGACCTGGTGGAAGGGGAGCAGGAGATCATCGCCGGCCCCTATACGGAATACACCGGCATGCGCTACGCCCTCTTTTATCTCTCGGAGTATGCCAACCTGGTCAGCGTTTCCGCCCTGGCGGTAACCCTTTTCCTCGGGGGCTGGCACGGACCGTGGCTGCCCTCGTGGTTATGGTTCCTCATTAAAGTCTATATTATGATTTTCATCTTTATGTGGGTGCGCTGGACCTTTCCCCGCATTCGCATCGACCACCTGTTGAGCTTTAATTGGAAGGTATTGTTACCTCTGTCCCTGGCCAACATCCTGGTGACCGGCGTGGGAATTAAGGTTTACCAGCTGCTGACCCTGGGGAGGTGGTAGGATGTTCGGGCAAGGTTTATTAAAGGGTTTAAGTATTACCTGGCACTTCTTTTTTGGCAAGGCCTTAACAGAACAGTATCCGGAACGGCGGCCCAACCTGCCCCCGGCTTCCCACGGTTCCTTTCGCCTGGACAGGGAGAAGTGTATTGCCTGTGGCCTGTGCGCCAGCGCCTGCCCCAACCATGCCATAACTATCGAGAGCGAGCGCGATGAGCAGAAGAAACGCAGGCTTACCGGTTACCGGGTGAAATTTGGCCAGTGTCTCTTCTGCGGCCTGTGTGTAGAAAGCTGTCCCCAGGACGCCCTGCACTGGCAGCCCGATTTTGAGCTGGCCTGCTATCGTTATGAGGATACCGAACATGATTTGCTGGCCGGCCCGGCAGCGGAGGTGAAAAAAGGTGCCTGATATAACTGCCCTTTTCTTCTGGCTGCTGGCGGCGATTATTACCGCTTCCGCCCTGGCCGTAGTCATATTAAAAAATATTGTGCACAGCGCCCTGTACCTGGTTTTAACCTTTGCCGGCGTTGCCGGGCTCTATATCTTGCTAGGCGCCGAGTTCCTGGCGGCCGTGCAGCTCCTGGTCTATGCCGGTGCTATTGCCGTTCTAATTGTATTTGCCATTATGCTGACCCGGCGGGGCGACATCCGGGCCAGCAACCTGTTTAATGTCAATTACCTGGCGGCGGCCGTTGTTTCCCTGGCCCTGTTTATCGTAATCACCCTGGCAACAGCCCGCATATACTGGGTGGCTACTCCCGGCCAGGCTCCGGCAGGTAATGTCGGAGCTATTGCCGAGGCTTTTTTGGGCCCGTTTGCCCTCCCCTTTGAAATAGCGGCCGTGCTCTTACTGGTGGCCATGGTAGGAGCTATTCTCCTGGCGAGGGGAGGGAAACAGGACCAGTGATTACCTTAAATCACTACCTGGCCCTGGGGGGCCTGCTTTTCTGCATCGGCCTCTTTGGTGCCCTGGCCAAGAGAAATGCCGTCGCTGTTTTAATGGGAATTGAACTCATGCTCAATGCGGTCAATATTAATCTGGTGGCTTTTAACCATTTCCTGGAGCCGGCCCGGGTGACAGGCCAGATCTTTGCCATTTTTGTCATTGTCGTGGCCGCAGCCGAGGTAGCCGTCGGCCTGGCTCTGGTCTTAAATATCTACCGTCGGCGCCTGGACAGCAACGTGGATGACCTTGACTGGCTCAAATGGTAATTCGTCAATAAGGCAGGTGATATCCCGTGATCAAATATGCTTGGTTGATACCTGTTTTTCCCGCTATTGCTTTTCCTATCATTATTTTTCTCACGCGTAAAGTGCGCCTTTTAAGCGCCCTGGTGGCTATTGCCGCCATTGCGGCCAGCTTTGTCATGGCCGTAGGAGTATTACGGCAAGTTTTCCTCCTGGGTGTAACCATGGAGAAGCCGGTGGAATATGCTGTCCCGTGGCTGCAGATCCCGGGACTTTTAAAGATTGAAGCCGGGATATTAATTGACCCCTTGACTGCAGTAATGCTTTTGGTAGTTACCCTGGTGGCCCTGCTGGTAGAAATTTACTCAGTAGGCTATATGCACGGTGACCCGGGATTTTCTAATTTCTTTAGCTATCTCTCCCTTTTCAGTGCCTCCATGCTGGGACTGGTCCTGGCCAATAACTACTTTATGATCTTTTTCTTCTGGGAATTGGTGGGACTCTGTTCTTACCTCCTTATCGGTTTTTACTATCATAAACACGCGGCAGCCCGGGCGGGCTTGAAAGCGTTTGTAACCAACCGGGTGGCCGATTTTGGCTTTATGCTGGGCTTTTTCTTCCTCTTTGCCATGTTTGGGACCTTTAATTTCCGGGAACTGGCAGAGGCCATTCCCGGCTATCAAAATACGGGCTTTTTAGCCCTGGCGGCGGCCCTGGTATTTATCGGCCCCATCGGCAAGTCGGCCCAGTTTCCCCTCCATGTCTGGCTGCCTGATGCCATGGAAGGCCCCACGCCGGTGAGCGCCCTGATCCATGCCGCGACCATGGTGGCTGCCGGTGTCTATTTACTGGCGCGGGCTTTTGTCCTCTTTGCCAGCCTGCCGGGGGTTATGCTCCTGGTGGCCTATGTAGGCGGCTTTACGGCTTTATTCTCAGCCACCATTGCCGTTGCCCAGCGGGACATCAAGCGGATACTTGCCTACTCTACCATGAGCCAGCTGGGTTACATGGTCATGGCCATGGGCGTAGGCAGCATGACGGCCGGCATGTTCCATCTCATGACCCATGCCTTCTTTAAAGCCCTTCTCTTCCTGGGAGCCGGCAGTGTGATTCATGCTTTGGAAGAACAGGATATTTTCCGCATGGGTGGTTTATACAAGGATATGAAGATTACCGCCGGCACCTTTATCCTTGCGGCTTTAGCCCTGGCCGGGTTACCGCCCCTGGCGGGTTTCTGGAGCAAGGATGAGATTCTGGCCGCAACCTTTGACCACGGCTTTACCGGCCTTTATATCCTGGGCACCCTGGTGGCCTTCCTGACGGCTTTTTATATGTTCCGCCTGATCTTCGTGGCCTTCTTTGGCGACCGGCGCGCCGGGCTACACGGCCATGAGTCGCCTTTAACTATGACCGTGCCCCTCATTATCCTGGCCGTGCTTACGGTGGTAGTCGGTTTCGTGGGTACGCCCTTCACCGAACACGGCTTCAGTACCTTTGTTTATTACGGCGAGCCCCATCACGTTGAGCCCAATTATGCCGTCATGCTCATTTCCGTACTCGTCGCCCTGGCGGGTATCGGTCTGGCCTGGCTCTTCTATGGCCGTCCCAGCGACGTGCCGGAAAAACTGGCTAACCGTTATCGCAGCATCTATACGTTGCTGGTAAACAAATTTTATATCGACGAAATCTATATGTGGCTTTTCCGCCGCGTTGTTTTGGGGCTGTCGGAAGCCTTTAACTGGCACGACCGTCATGTAGTTGACGGCATCTTTGACGGTGTTGGCGATATGACCCGTATCTCGGGCCGGAAACTCCGCCTCCTCCAGACGGGGAATCTGCAGACCTATGCCCTGGTCATCTTTACCGCCGTAGTGATTATTGCCCTCTGGATGGCGTCACCGGTGTTAGGAGGTGTGATCCAGTGAATTTTCCCATCTTGACGGCCATTATGTTGGCCCCAGTGGTGGGTCTGCTCCTGATCCTGCTAATCCCGGAAAAGGAAGAGTTGACCATCAAAATCACCGCCGCTGTGGCCACCTTTGTTTCCCTGGTGCTGGCCATCCTGGCTTACGTACTCTATGATTACGGCCGGGGGGGCCTGCAATTCCTTCAGGATGTTCCCTGGGTTCCGTCCTTCGGCATTAATTACTCCGTCGGTGTCGACGGGTTAAGTATGCCTATGGTACTGCTGACGGCCATCGTCATCTTCACCGGCGTCTTTGCCTCCTGGGATATGACCAAACGGGTGAAGGAATTCTTCATTTTCCTGTTAATGCTGGTGACGGGGGTTTTCGGGGTCTTCATCAGCCGCGATCTCTTTTTCTTTTACCTCTTCTTTGAGGTAGCGGTGATCCCCATGTACCTTTTAATAGGCATCTGGGGCAGCACCAGGAAAGAGTACGCGGCCATGAAGCTGACCCTTTACCTCCTGGTCGGCAGCGCTTTTGCCCTGATTGGTATTATTGCCACCTTCCTGTACGCTGCGCAGCAGCTAGGCCATGCCACCTTCGACATCCAGACCCTGGCCACGGTGAAGTATGACCTGGGCTTCCAGAAATTTGTTTTCTTCTTGATGTTAATCGGCTTTGGGGTGCTGGTGCCTATCTGGCCCCTGCATCTGTGGTCACCGGACGGCCATGTGGCCGCTCCGACGGCTGTCAGTATGCTCCACGCCGGTGTCTTGATGAAGCTGGGAGCCTACGGTCTCATCCGGGTGGGCCTTTTCCTCTTCCCGGAAGGAGCCAAATACTGGGCGCCCCTCATTGCCGTTCTCTGTATAGTGAATGTGGTCTACGGGGCCATGATTGCCATGGTCCAGAAAGACCTCAAGTTTGTTATCGGCTATAGCAGCGTCAGCCATATGGGCTACGTTCTTTTGGGGATAGCAGCCCTTAACACTTTAAGCCTGAACGGGGCGGTAGCCCAGATGTTTGCCCACGGTATCATGACGGCCCTCTTCTTTGCCCTGGTGGGTAATGTTTACCACAAGGCCCATACCAGGGAAATCGCCCGCTTTGGCGGCCTGGCCCACCAGATGCCGCGGGTAGCAGCCGGCTTCCTTATCGGCGGCCTGGCCTCCCTGGGCCTCCCGGGACTTAACAACTTTGTGGCCGAGTTTCTCATTTTCATCGGCTCCTTCACCAGGGAGCAGTCTTTGCTGGGCGGTGTTCTCTCGTACCGCATCCTCTCGATACTGGCCATCTCCGGTATAGTCATCACGGCCACCTATGTATTGCGGGTGGTCAAGAACACCTTCTTTGGCCCGCGGAAACACGAATGGGATCACCTGGAAGATGCCCGCGGGGTGGAGATGGTGCCCATTGTTGTATTAGTGGCCACCCTGATCCTCTTTGGCTTGCTGCCTTCCCTTCAGATTGACATGATTAACAGCGGCGTAGCCCCGCTCGTAGCTAAAATAGAAGCTGCGAAGGCGATTGGGGGTATCTTTTAATGGCTAGTCTGCAGCTACTAACGGTGGAAATATTGACGGCGGCTTTAGGCCTGGGGCTGCTGGCTTTAGGCCTTCTGGTACCCAAAAACGACCGCCGGGGTATTGGCTATGTAGCAGCCGCCGGCCTGGCCGGCCTGATGGTGGTAGCTTTCAGCATGCGGGATGCCAGCGGGGTAGTTCTGGGCGGTTATGTTATCGACCCCTTTGGCACCTATTTTAAAGTCTTATTCCTGGCCGCGGCTCTGCTGACTGCAGTTTGTTCTTTTGAATATGTAGAAAAGATGGGCTTTAACCAGGGAGAATATTATGCTTTGCTGGTGCTGGCCACCCTGGGGATGATGGTCCTGGCTTCTTCCGGCGAGCTGATCAGCCTTTATCTGGGCCTGGAGCTGATGACCATTACTTTCTGCATCCTGGCCGCCTATCGCCTGGATGATGCCAAATCGGCCGAAGCAGGTATCAAGTACGTCCTGCTAGGGGCCATGTCCTCGGCCATTCTCCTGTACGGCTTGAGCCTGGTCTATGGGGCCAGCGGGAGCACGGTAATCAAGGAGATAGGCCAGGCAGTTGCGGCCGGTGGCGCCAGCCCGGCCCTCCTCCTGGGAACCATCTTTCTTTTGGCCGGCTTTGCTTTTAAGGTAACGGCCGTACCCTTTCACATGTGGTCTCCCGATGTTTATGAAGGGGCACCGACGCCGGTAACGGGTTTCTTATCGGTTGCCTCCAAGGCCGCCGGTTTTGCCGCCCTGGTACGGGTGTTTTTTGGCGCCCTGCCGGACCTGCACAACTTCTGGGTGCAGCTCTTTATTGCCCTGGCAGTGCTGACCATGGTCCTGGGGAATCTCGTGGCCATTCCCCAGACCAATATCAAGCGGCTGCTGGCCTATTCCAGCATTTCCCAGGCCGGCTACCTGCTCCTGGGTGTTGTATCCTTCTCGATCTTAGGTATAGGGGCTATCATGTACTATGCCATGCTCTACGTCTTCGGCAACATGGGCGCTTTTATGGCAGCCACGGCTTTCTACAACACCGATGGGAGCGATGAGATAAGGGATTATGCCGGCCTGGCCAGGCGTTCGCCCCTGGTGGCGGCGGTAATGCTTTTTTCCCTGCTGTCCCTGGCGGGGATACCGCCCATGGCCGGCTTTGTCGGCAAGTTTTACCTGTTTATGGCCATTATATCCCAGGGTTATATCTGGCTGGCCATCCTCGGTATCCTTATGAGCATGGTCTCTGTCTACTACTACCTGCTGGTGGCCAAGGCCATGTACCTGGGTAACCCGCCGGAGGGGAGCCGGCCGGTGCGGGTAGCTCCCGGCCTCCAGGTAGCCATGATAGTGTCTCTGCTAGTCCTCTTCCTCCTGGGGATTTACCCGACACCCCTGACCAATTATGCCATGAACTCGGCGGTAGCCTTTTTTATGCCCTGAGGCTTCCCATCTTAGCGATCTCATTGAACAGGTGAAACGTTTACAGGGCTTCAGCCTTTAGCCCTCAAGGCGAGGTGAGCCAGCATGACTGTGGCGCGGCGGCGGCGCGGCCAGCGAGGCGAGGCGGCCGCCGCTGCCTATTTAGAGCGCAGCGGCTACCGGCTGCTGGCGCGTAATTACCGCTGCCCCCTGGGGGAAATAGACATTATTGCTGCCGACGGCGAGGCAGTTGTTTTTGTCGAGGTACGCACCCGTTCGACAGCTACCTTCGGTACACCCCAGGAGTCAGTTGACGCCCGCAAGCAAATGCGCCTGCGCCGCCTGGCGGCCTATTACCTTAGCGGGCATGGTTTGAGCAACCGCCCCTGTCGTTTTGATGTGGTGGCGGTTTGGCTGGACCGGCAGGAGAGAGTGAGGGAGATAGAAATTATTAAAGGAGCGTTTTAAATGTAAAGCCAGGGTAACCCCTGGCTTTTTAATTACAGATTTATTTCTTTAATAACAGGTCCTGGACCCGGTCCTGGAGGTAAATACCGTCCCTGTACGACTCGGCGGAGGCGCGTTCAAAGAGGGCGTGGCCTTCTTCCTGGCAGCGGGGGCAGGCCTCGCGGGGGATAAAGATAGCCAGGATGTGGCTGCCCCGGTCGGTTCGCGAGTCGATCCAGGTGAGCCCGCCGCAAGAATCACATACGAGCGTTGTTTCTTCCTGGGTTTCCATCAGCCCCTCGGTGTCGTAATAGATCTGGCGCCGGCGGCTGATTTCTTTTTTATCCCGGACATATTCAGCCCGCAATGTTTCCCGCTGCTGCCAGGCCTGGTAGGTTTCTTCGCACAGGCGGGCGATGTAGTCGCTGACCCGGGAAGACTGGGCCACCCTGGCCGGGTTGTAGTCAGGCTCCAGAATGCCGGAATAATCGAGTCCAGCCAGGGCCAGAATAATCCCTACATTGACATAGGGCAGGGCGCCTTCGATGGAGTAGCCGCCTTCTAAGACGGCAATGTCCGGCTGCAGGCGGTCATTCAGGCGGGCATAACCCCGGGCGGAAAAACGCATGTTGGTGATGGGATCGGTATAATGGTTATCCTGGCCGGCGGAATTGATGACCAGATCGGGTTTAAAATCGGCCAGGACGGGCAGGATGAAATGTTCCAGGGCGTAGAGGAAACCTTCTTCGCCTGTCTCGGGCGGCAGGGGCAGGTTTAAATTATAGCCGAAGGCGTTCGGTCCCCCGAACTCATTTAAGAAGCCGGTGCCGGGGTAGAGGGTACGCCCGTCCTGGTGTAAAGAAATATAAAGGGTGTCTGGATCATGCCAGTAGATGTCCTGGCTGCCGTCGCCGTGGTGGCAGTCGGTATCCACAATGGCGATGCGCTTTTTACCATAATGACGGCGGATATATTCGATCATAATGGCTTCTATATTAATATTGCAGAAGCCACGGGCGCCGTGGACGATGCGCATGGCATGGTGTCCCGGCGGCCGGACGATGGCAAAGGCTTTATCCACCTCACCTTTGAGGACGGCTTCAGCAGCCACGATAGCGCCGCCGGCGGCTATCAGGTGGGATTCGGTGATCCGGGACATGACATCAGGGACACAGACGTGCACCCTTTCCACATCGGCTATGGCAGCCAGGCGGGGGCGGTATTCATAGATGCCGTCGATATCCAGGATGCCTTCTTCCAGGACCTGGTCCTGGGTATAGAGGAGCCGCTCTTCCCGTTCCGGGTGGGTAGGGCTGATGGCCCAGTCAAAGGCCGGGAAGAAGACCAGGCCCAGGCGGCGGGCGGCTTTATACATCATCCCCATCTCCCTTCAGCGGAGTGACCCGGGGTTTAACCTGAACTTTTACCCGGATATTTTTACCGGTTGTATAAAAACCGGAAACCATATTAAAGGCTTGTTCTTCCACTACTTCCAGCTCGGTGCCGGCCGCTTCCGGGGTCAGGCGCAAAAGACGCCCGCGCAAAAGCTCCAGGGCGCGGGTACGGGCCCGCTCCAGGTTGTAGCCGGCAGGGATCTTTTCCCGGATGCCCTCTTCGGGAACAGTTAGCAGTCCCTGTTCGGTATCGGCCAGGAGGGTCAATTCCGTAGTGGGCTGGCTTAAAGCTGCCCCGATGGCATTGGCCACCCCGGCCAGGTTGGGGACGGTGACCGGGAGGCCGAAAGCAGCTTCCAGCTCGGCCGCCAGTATGGGCGCCGGGGCGCCAATGACAATCACCTGGGCGGGCTGTAATTGTTTACCTTCCAGCACTTCGCGGACGGTGTAGACCGGCCGGCTGTTGATTTTATCCAGCAGGGTCCGACACTGCCGGGCAATTTCCCCCGCCATTTGCTGCAAAATCGCTGCGGCCATATTCAGTGTACTAAGTCCCAGTTTATCGCCCAATTCGGCTATGCCCTGGCGGGCGGCGGCCTTATCCCCTAGGTCCAGGCGACCCAGGGTAATGAGGGCGTCGGTAGGGGTCACGGCCGGGCCCCCCAGGGCCCGGGCCGGCCCCTGGCGGTCGGGGCCGATGGTTAAACGCCCCTCCTTTACCCGCAGGCAGCTGTCGCCCCCCAGACCCAGGGAGTAGCTGAACAGCGCGCGCACCAGGGTGGGGTAGCCGGCAAGGCTTATGCCGGTGGGTTCATAGAGGGGCACACCGCCGGCCAGGAAAGCAATATCAGTGGTTGTTCCGCCTATATCCAGGATGATAGCATCTTGCTGAGCTGGCACCAGGGCCAGGGCGCCCATGACGCTGGCCGCAGGGCCGGAAAGGATGGTTTCAACAGGTAAGGCCCGCGAGGCCTCCAGGGAGAGGGTGCCGCCGTCGGCCTTTAAAATATAGGGAGCAAAGGGTAAATTCTTTCTGGCAGTAAAAGTTTCAATGGCAGCCGCAAAGGAACTATAGGTAGCGGCGACGGCGCTGTTCAGATAGGCGGTGAAGACCCGGCGGGGAAAGTTTAACCGGCCTGACAGGCGGTGGCCCATGGTAATAAAATCGTAGCCAGGGGACAGGGCCTGCTTGATGCCGAGTTCGTGCTCCGGATTGCGGGTTGAGAACTTGCCGACAATGGCCAGGTGGCGGATGCCGGCCTGCTGCAGCTCCCTGTCGGCAGCCTTAATCTCCGCTTCTACCAGAGGGCTGGTGGGGCGGCCGCGGTGGTCGATGGACCCCGAGAGGATGAAGTTTTTCTGGCCACAGGCGAGTACGGCGGGATTTAAGCCCGGCCCCGGCTCCAGGAGCAAACCTACGGGGCTGGTGCGGCCGGTAACGATGGCATTGGTGCAAATAGTTGTGCTTAAATTGAGGCGTTTTATTGCGGAGGGTTCGATCCCGGCCAGGACAGCTTCCAGGGCTCGGGTAATAGTGCCGAGGTAGTCCGCCTGGTCGGTAGTTGTTTTATAGTGGCGCAGGATGCGGCCCCCGGCAATGAGGACGGCATCGGTGTGGGTGCCACCCATATCCAGTCCTACAAACATTTGCCTCGCCTCCAGGTTTATTTTAGAACTTTAAACCGGGAGTTGCAAGGATAATGCATTATCGGCCCATTATTTTCTGCGTTTTACGAGTTTAACTTTGAAAATGCTTTAAAAGAATATAAAGGTAGTATTTGCGGGTCACTCCTGGCATATGAATGATAGCGGGCGGTTCTGCGCCTGCCTGCGAACATTGTTAGCGAGGTGAAGAAGTTGCCAGCCACCGCCCGGCTGACTAATTTCTATAGCAAGGTAATGCTGGAGGGGGAAGAGCAGTTCAGCACCGTTACCATTGAAGCCACTGCACCGCCTCCCGTGGCAATCGACTATCCAGAACCGGGTACCTGCCGGGTGACCCTCCGGGCCATCCTGAATATGTACCCCGGCCCCCTCTATATCCAGGACGGTATTCTCCGGGAAGTAACGGTTGAGCCTGGTGAAAGGCAGGTTACTTTTAACATCAGCCTTGATGAGGCCGTCCAGGCGACGTCGACGGTGGTAGAAGGTATACCCTACCGGGTGGTGTTGTGCTTCAGCCGTCGGCCCCTGCAGGAATTTTACCGGGATAAATTAATTATACTCGATCCGGGCCACGGGGGGACCGATGGCGGCTGGCGGGGACCGGTCAATCTCTGGGAGCGGGATATGGCGTGGAAGACCGCCCTGGAACTGGCGCGGGTCATGGAGGGTTTTAAAGCCCGGGTGATCTGGACCCGCCAGGCAGAGGAAAACCCCTCCTGGCAGGAACGCCTGCAGAAAGTTACCCCGGCTACTTTTTGCTTTATCAGCATTCACGAGCATGGTGCAGAGGATGAATGCCAGCGAGGGACGGCCGTCCTTTATAATCCCGCTTTTCGGGGTAATGAGGAACTGGCGGCAAAGGTTTTAGAGAGAATCGTGGCCAGGGTCAAGACACCGGTACGGGGAGTTAAAGCAGACGAGGAGCTGGCCTGCCTTGGGGAGGTGCCCGGCTTAAAGCTGGAACCGGTAGCCATTACCAACTGGGTCGATGAAGGTTTGCTGCGCAACCCCTATTTCCATCAGAAGGTAGCCCTGGCTACCGCTGTAGCTATCAAACAATATTTCCAGCGGGGGAAATATGCCTATGGCCGGGAAGAATGAGAAAAAATTCTTCTATAAAATACCCATCCGCACCCATATCATTACCGAAAACGACGATATAGTCAGCCTGGCCATAAAATATAGTACCGGTATTGCTGCGCCCGGCGATGTCATCTGCCTGGCGGAAAGTGTCGTCGCCATTAGCCAGGGACGGGCTATTTTACCGGAAACAGTACGCCCCGGGAGGCTGGCCCGTTTTTTAAGCCGTTTTCCCGGTAAAGACGGGAGTCTCGCCACGCCGCCGGCCATGCAGCTGGCCATTGAAGAAGCAGGTAGAGCGCGCATCCTGGCCGGCTGTGCCGCGGCTGCTGTGGGCCGGTTGATCAAGAAAAAGGGCCTTTTCTACATTGTAGCCGGGCGCGAGCTGGCCCTGATCGATGATATAGCCGGTACCATGTACCCCTACGAGAGACATATTGTCATGGGACCTAAAAACCCGGGCCGGCTAGTACAGGGTATTAAAAAGGCTACCGGTGCAGAAGCCGTGATTGCCGATGTCAATGATAAAGGGTGTGTTGACATCCTGAGCATCACTGATAAGCGTTACAGGCAAGCAGTAATTGAGGCTTTAAGGGATAATCCCTTTGGCAATGAAGATGAGCAGACGCCCATAGTTATCCTCAAGCGCCGGGAAATGAGGGGATAGATGGCCATAGAATCGCCCAATGACGGGCGATTTTTTACTTGTCCTGCAAGTGGACGAGAACGTATAATAATGGGGTAATGAGATTTTCTGGAGGTGGCTTTAGTTGAAGCATGTGGTTACCCTGATACCGGGTGATGGTACCGGCCCGGAACTGATTGCTGCGGCCCGGCGGGTCCTGGATGCCAGCGGGGCCGAGCTTGAGTGGGAAGTCGTGGCGGCCGGGGAGACGGCCCAGGAGAAGTACGGCAGCGTATTACCAGAGGAAACCCTGGCTTCCATTCGTAAAAACGGCGTGGCCCTTAAAGGCCCTATTACTACGCCGGTAGGCACCGGTTTTCGCAGTGTCAATGTGGCTTTACGGAAAGAACTTGACCTTTATGCCAATATTCGCCCGGCTCGTAACCTGCCCAATGTACCCTCCCGCTACCAGGGTGTCGACCTGGTCATTTTTCGAGAGAACACGGAAGATCTCTATGCCGGTATAGAACATATGGTAGGAGAGGAAGCAGCGGAAAGTATTAAAATTATCACCCGCAAAGGTTCCGAACGCATTGCCCGGGCAGCCTTTGAATATGCCCGCCGCAACGGCAGGAAAAGGGTGACGGCCGGGCACAAAGCCAATATCATGAAATTCAGCGACGGCCTTTTCTTGCGGACTTTTTATGAAGTGGCTCAAGATTACCCCGATCTAACTGCCGACGACCGTATTGTGGACAACCTGAGCATGCAGCTGGTGCAGAAACCAGAACAATATGATGTCCTGGTGCTGCCCAACCTCTACGGTGATATCCTTTCCGACCTCTGCGCCGGCCTGGTAGGCGGCCTGGGGGTGGCGCCGGGAGCGAATATCGGCGACCGGGCGGCTGTTTTTGAACCCATCCACGGCAGTGCGCCCAAATATGCCGGCCAGAACAAGGTTAACCCCCTGGCAACCATCCTCTCCGGGGTAATGATGCTGGAGCATTTAGGCGAAAAGGAAGCTGCCGCGAGGATTCAGAAGGCTATCCTGGCTGTCCTGGCCGAAGGAAAATACCTAACCTATGACCTGGGAGGCACTGCCGGTACCAGCGAAATGGCCGACGCTATTGTAAGGCAGCTGGAGAAGGCGTAGCTGCCTGGTGGAGGGGTAGGAGTGGCCTTATTTGCCATAGCCGATCTGCACCTGGGTCGCGATATGGCTATGTTTGGGCCGGTATGGGAAAACCACCAGGCTAAGCTTGCGGCCCGCTGGCAGAGGGTGGTCAACCCCGGGGATACAGTTTTAATCCTGGGAGATATCAGCTGGGGCATGCGCCTCGATGATGCCTTGCCCGACCTGCAGTTCCTCAAGTCCCTGCCGGGGTCCAAGCGCATCCTGAAGGGGAATCACGACTACTGGTGGCAGACGGAGCGTAAAATGGCGGCGGCCATCCTTGATGCGGATCTTGCCCTTTTAAAGCCGGAGATCATTGCCGGAATGGCCGTCTGCGGCACCCGGGGCTGGCTGGTCCCCCAGCACCCTCTATATAATGAAGAGACGGATGGGAAAGTTTACCGGCGAGAAGTTTTGCGCCTGGAGATGGCCCTGAATGGTGTGCAGAAGCTGCGCCGGGAAGAGCCCCTGGCCGTGATGATGCATTTTCCCCCGGCCTGTCGTGGTGAAGCGACCGATTTTATAAGCCTAATGCAGAGCTATGGTGTCAGTCACTGTTATTACGGGCACCTCCACGGCGCTGACCAGGAAAAAGCCCTGGCAGGGAAGGAGTGGGGCATTAACTTTCACCTGGTTGCTGCCGACTATGTGAATTTTACCCCGGTTCTGGTATCCTGTTAAAATGGTGACCTGTCCATATTATGTGGACAGGTCGCTGAGTTTTAGGAACCTTAAGGTCCTTAAGGACGTCTAAAGATAGGGAAGTCTCTATTTTTGGAGGAAAAGTTATGAACTACATACGGAAACGGGTTTTATCTGTCTTTCTGACTGTTTTCCTGGCTGTCGGCTTGCTGGCCAATCCCCTGCTGTCTCTGGCAGCCGCTTCCTGGCAGGTGGTACCTGAGGTAGAAAAAATACCTCTGGCCACTGGCGTGCAGTATTCGGCCTACCAAATTACTGCTCCCGGCTATAAGGAGGCAGTGAAGGTTTTAACTATCGATCCCCGGGACAAGTTTACAATTCTGGAGACGTCCGTATCCCACGGCAACCTGGCCCTTGACCAGGAAAGACCCACGGCTATGGCCGCCAGGCTGGCCAAGGAAGGTAAGGCTGCAGTAGCGGCAACAAATGGTGATTTCTACAGCACCCGGGTGCCTTACTTGCCCATCGGCCTGCAGATAAGCAACGGTGAGCTGTTAATCAGCCCCCAGGGGTTTCCGGCCCTGGGGTTGACCGGGGACAAAAAAGCCATTATCGGAACTCCTGTTATGGCCGCCTACCTGACGGTGACCAGGGAAATAGCGGGAAAAGGCGGAAGTGTGGCCCGGGTGGTTTACACTTATCCTATCGCCCATGTCAACCGGGAAAGGGGGGCCGACATGCTGGTCCTCTATACCCCGGCCTTTGCGGCCCGCACCGGCACCAATGACTACGGTACGGAGATAATTCTGAAAGGCGTTGACCTGCCCGTTAAAGCAGGACGAACATATACCGGCACCGTGGCTGTCAGGATTGACGCCAAGGGTAATAACTCCATCCCGCCGGACGGGGTAGTCCTCTCCGGCCACGGGAAGGCCCAGGAGTTTTTAAAACAGCTTCATGCTGGCGACAGGGTTAGTTTCACCATCAGGTTTACCGATACCCGCTGGCATGATGTTGTCCAGGCTGTGGGCGGCCATGAGATTATCCTGCAAAACGGGCAGGTCGTCCTGCCCGCGAACAGCACGGACCCCCTGGTGAGGTCCCGCCACCCCCGGACGGCTGTTGGCCTCACGAAGGACGGCCGCCTGGAGATAGTGGTCGCCGATGGCCGCCAGCCCGGCTACAGTGACGGTATGACCCTTTACGAACTGGCCGCATTTATGCAATCCAGGGGGATAGTCGCGGCCCTGAACCTTGATGGTGGCGGTTCATCAGTGCTGGCGGCCCGAAATGTCGGCGAGCATGAGCTATCGATTTTAAACCAACCTTCCGACGGTCAGGAAAGGCCGGTTACCAATGGCCTGGTTGTTTTTTCCACCGCCCCCCGGGGTCAACTCAGCCATTTATACCTGGTTCCTGACGTAATCAAGGTGTATAAAGGCAGTAAAGTGCAATTCAGCCTCAAGGCCCAGGATAATTATTATAACCCTGCTCCGGTACCTGACGGTGTGACCTGGCAGGTGGCGGGGAATGTGGGTCGCTTTATTTCCCCCGGCCTGTTCCAGGCTGCTAACCCCGGCCAGGGTGAGATTACCGCCCGGACAGGGCGGGTAAAAGCTACCGCCAGGGTTACTGTCGTCGATAAGGTATACAGGCTGGAAGTTACCCCGGCTATTGCCACCCTGCAGCCCGGTGCTGTCCAGCACTTTACAGTAACGGCCTTTGATACCGAGGGCAATAAAATATATGTCGACAGCTCTTTGTACCAGTGGACGGTCAGCGAAGGGCTGGGCCGGTTTGACCCGGAAAAAGGGCAGCTCGCATTGGCCGGGCCGGTGAGTAATGCCTGGATCAAGGTCAGGCTGGGTGACCGGGAAGCTGTAGCCGCAATCAATCCCGCCCTGGAGCTGGCTCTAGATGGCCGGCCCGTAGCCGGGCAGGAGGTAACCCTGGTCGTCCGCCATAACGGTGAGCCGGTAGCGGGGGCGGTGGTCCAGCAAGTCCAGCCAACAGCGGCTTTAGGCAGGGTAACGGCACAAGCCCTTTATGTAAGGTCAGGCCCGGGAACAGGGCATAAAGCCATCACCCTGGTACCGGAGGGTTACCGGCTGGCTGTCCTGGCCAGGCTGGAAAACGGCTGGCTGCAGGTGCGCCTGCCGGACGGCCGGGAAGGCTATTGTTTTGGGGAATATGTTGCTGTCCAGGAAGGCAGCCGGAACCTGGGCCAGACGGATGCCCAAGGTAGAATCCGGTTTACGGCTGGGGTGGCCGGGAGCTATAGCTTTGTCGCAATGAAAGAAGGTTATTTACAGGCTAACCTGAACCTGGTGTTTAGCGAGAAATAATTTGCTCCAGGTTGCGCTTTACCACTTACCTTTGGTGGGCAAAAAGCGCCGGTAGACTTCTTCGTTAACAGCCAGCTCCAAAGAATCATTCAAGGGTGGCAGTTCGACTTCGCCATAACGGCGCTGCAGGGCCAGCCGGAGGAGGTAATCGGCCAGGTGGGGGTTTTTACTCAATAAAGGGCCGTGGAGGTAGGTGCCGATAGCGTTCCGGTAGCGGGCACCTTCCGTCTGGTCGGTGCCGTTGTTGCCGTCGCCGTAAATTACCCGGCCCAGGGGCCGGGCACCTTGGAGGAAGGTGCGGCCGCCGTGGTTTTCAAACCCTATCACCGGCCGGTCCGTACCCAACTCCTCCACCTGGATGGCAATATTGCCCTTCAAGCGCTTGTTCCCGGCCTCGGTATAGGCGGCAAAAAGGCCTAAGCCGGGTAATGTTTCCCCGGTGCTGGTGCGGTAATACTCGCCGAGGAGCTGGTAGCCGCCGCAGATGGCCAGGAGGGCCGCGCCTGCTTCCACCGCTTCCTTGAGCCAGGGACCTTTAGCAACTAAATCGGCACTGGCCACCCCCTGCTCCTGGTCGGGACCGCCGCCCAGGAAGAAAAGGTCATAGGCCTTAGGGTCCAGCTTATCCCTCAGGGAGATCTGGGTTACTTCTACCTCAATACCCCGCCACTCAGCCCGGCGGCGAAGGATTAAGACATTACCCCGGTCACCGTAGAGGTTAAGGAGTTCCGGATAGAGATGGCAGAGGCGTAACTTCACTGACAGCCCCCCTTGCTTTAAGGATGCGGCGGTACAGGGCCAGGTTGGTATAGGTACAGAGAATCAGGCCTTCGTCGACTGGTTCTCCCAGTAAAAAGTTGACGCTTTCTTCCTGGTCGGGGATAACCTTCAGGTCCGCCTCTTTTACCCCCTGGTATTTGAGACAAAGGGCCATATCACCGGCCCGCAGGCCGGCACAGATAATCCGGTTGTAAGGAGCCTGTAACAAGGGACTGACGTCGGCATCCCACAGCCAGGAGACGTCGCGGCCGTCGGCAGCCAGGTCATTGATGGCCAGGAGATAGGTCGCTTTTCCGCGGCCGGCAGTCAGGGTCTTCAGGGCCACACTTAAGCCCGTGGGGTTTTTTACTAACATCAAGGTCAAATGTTTGTTGCCCAGGATAAAGGTTTCGGCCCGACCCTGGCCCGGGAGGAAGGTCGCCACCACCCGGGCAACGGTTGCCGGGTCAATCTTTAATAGCAGGGCGGCACTGGCAGCGGCCAGGACATTATAGACATTATAAATCCCCGGCATGGGGGTCCGGAGGGGCAGTTTGCCGGCTGGGCAAACAAGGTCAAAACGTGCTCCTCCGGAATTTAGCTCTAAATTCCTGACCTCATATTCCGCTGGTGGCCGGCTGTAGGAACACTGCGGGCAGAAATAATCCCCCAGGTGGCTGTAATGATAGTAATTAAACTCCAGGGGCCGGCGGCAGCGGGGACAGATATGGCCTTCCAGGACTTCGCTGGTTGTCGCCTGACTCCAGGGCGTCCGCGCCAGGCCAAAGTAGCGGACCCTCTTCCTTCCCCCGCCCAGGGAAGTGACCAGGGAATCATCGGCGTTAAGGACCAGGGTGGCCGTCGGGATGGCTGCCAGGGCGCGGCTGATGGCCGCTGCCAGTTGTTCCAGCTCATGGTAGCGGTCTAATTGATCCCGCAATAAATTCGTAATGATCATCATATCGGCCTTGACCTGTCGGGTAACCAGGCCCAGGGTGCCTTCATCTACTTCCAGGACAGCAATTTCCCCCCGCCGGGCCAGGAGGGCCGTGGTTACGCCGGCGGGCATGTTGGCCCCTTCACTGTTATGAACCACCTTTAACCCGGCGGCCCGTAAAATTGAGGCCAGGAGGTTGGTGGTCGTCGTCTTGCCGTTGGTCCCGGTAACGATAATAACTTTCTCATACCTGGAGGCTAAACGGCCCATTAAATCCGGGTCAATTTTCAGGGCCAGATAGCCCGGCAGGGAGGTACCACCCCGTTGCAAAAGGCGGGATATAAATGCTACCAGGCGACCAGTCCAGATGGCCAGGAAGGTACGCAACAATTTCTAGGAACCTCCTTTAACCCATAGCGGCCTGGCTGCGGCGCAGGCGCCTGCCGAGAAGGCTTAAGAACATAGCCAGTTCCTCCATGCGTAACAACCAGGCCAGGCCGGCGTAACTCAAAACTCCCAGGGTAATCAGCAGGGCCAGTTCCAGTCCCTCCCGTACCAGACGGGGCCAGGTTACCGGGAGCAGAATATGAGCGGCCGCCAGGGTCAGGAGAAGGCCCATGACCAGAGCTGCCAGGAGACTTTTTAAAGCAGTTTGCAGCAACCGGCGACCTTCCAGGGAATTTTGCACCTTGCGCCGCAGGTAATAGAGCAGCAGGGCGACGTTGACGCAGCCGGCCAGGGAGTAGGCCAGGGCCAGGCCGCGGATGCCGAAGGCCGGTCCCAGGGTAAAATTCAAGGCGGTACCCGCTGCCAGGGTAACCAGGCCGATCTTTAAGGGAGTTACCGTATCCTGGGTGGCATAGAAGGCCCGGCTCAAAATCTCATAGGCACCATAGGCTGTTATCCCCAGGGAGTAAAAGACCAGAGCTTCGGTAGTGGCCAGGGTGTCGGCACTGGTAAAGCGGCCATGCTGGAATAGGACCCTCACCACCGGTTGCCCCAGGGCAATTAGACCCACCGTGGCCGGGATGGAGATGAAAACCACGGCCCTTAAAGAGCCCGACAGGTAACGGGTAAAGGAACGAAAATCCCCCTCCATGGCAATACGGGTCAGGGCCGGTAGAAGGGCAATCCCCATGGATGAAGCAAAGAGGATGGGCACCAGCACCACCCGGCTGGAGATAGTCAGGGCATTAATGGAACCCCGGGGCAGGTAGGAGGCAATGAAAGTCTGGTTAAAGAAAAGGTTTAACTGGGCAATGGAAAGGCCAATGGTTACCGGTAGCATTAGTTTAAAAATCCTGCGAATGCCTGGATGCTTAAGGTCCAGGACCAGCCGGTAGCGGGGCTTAAGGTGCCATACTCCCCAGACCTGCACCAGGAAATTCAGGGCCGCGCCAATCAAGGTGGAAATGGCAAAAGCGGCGATGCTGTATTTCTCAGCCAGGGCGAGGCCGAAAACTATAATGGCGGCGTTGTATACCAGGGGGCCGATGGCCGTGCCTATAAAGGATTGGTAGGCGTACTCTGTCCCCATTAAGACCCCATTCAGGCAGTGAAAGAGGATGGCTACCAGGACAATCCGGGTCAGGTAGGCGGTATACGCCACTTGATCGGCATCAAAGCCCGGGGCTATCAAGTGTATCAGCCAGGGAGTCCAGATCATTCCCAGGGTTACGGCAACCCCTACCAGGGTCAGGACCAGATTAAAGGCAATGCTTACAGTCTGCCAGACGGCATCTTCATTCTCTTCCGCCAGGTAACTGGCCAGAACCGGGATAAAGGCCGAGCTAACCCCGCCTCCCACCAGGATTAAATAGATGGTGTCCGGGATAACAAAGGAGGTATTGAGCATGTCGGTTAACTGGTTCTGGCCAAACAGAGCGGAAATAGCTGTATTGCGTAAAAAACCCAGAATCCGTGACACGCCGGCAGCCAGGCTCATGATAGCTACCGAGCGGGCCAGCCCCATTGTCCCTTGTTTTACCACTTTTGCGCTTCCTTTTTATTTGGCATTGTTGACACACTACCTGTATTTTAATCCTTTAGGTTATAAAAAGGAAGCCTTAGGGTGACAGAATGTATAACGGAAAGGGGAGGCACGTTGACAGAGCGTACTCCCTGGAGGAAAAGGGATTTTCGGCCAGACTGGTTAAATAATTTAACCGGGAGGGGGAGATAATAACTTTCGAGCCAAACTATCTTTTTCAGGAGGAGATTTTTATGGCAGCCCATTACGGCGCCCATGAAGTAATGGAAATCCATGAAGTTTTGAGCGACACTATCGATGGGATCAATCAATTCCAGTTATACCGCCCCCATGTCAAAGATCCCCAGCTTCATTCTATCCTGGACAAGCAGCTGCAATTTATGACCCAGGAGTATAATAACATGGTTCAAGCCATCAACCAGCGCGGTATCACCCAGGCGATACCTTACCGCATACCCCGAACGGCTGCCCCGGTTTACGGCTTAAATAACCCGGAAACCCAAAAGCCGAATACCTCCATTCAAGATATGGATGACCGGGATGTAGCCAGCGGCATGCTGGGATGCCATAAGGCTTCAGCAGCCTTTAGAATGATGGCTTCCTTGGAATGTGCCGACTTGGAGCTGCGGCGCATGATCCAGCAGGGGGCCATTAACTGCGCCGAGCAGGCTTATGAAGTATGGCAGTACATGAATCAAAAAGGCTATTACCAGGTACCGACCATGAAGGATGTAACGACAAGTACCATGATTAATGCTTACAGCCCAGCCAGTACAGGACAGATAAGGCAGTATCAGTAATAAACCGCGCTATTCTGGGCGCAACCGCTGTCCCCTTAGACATGCAAAAACGCCCCGCCTGCTATTAGTAGGCAGGGCTTTTTTATTCCAGTAGATTTCTAAGTCAATGTTAACTTCTCCATGGAGCTTATAAACCCTTGCAAGCTTTTCCCGCCCGGTGTAAACTATAACCAGTTCATCTAATCCAGTCAGATCATAATTAGAGGCGGGGCATCTTCCGCCCCAGCCAGATGTTTTGCAGGCCTCTGAGGCCTTTATCGTCGCGGAAAGTCTTTATTATCTTAAGAACTTCTTAACATTTTCTTGATAACATCCTGAGACTCTTGGGGTATGCTATTCCTAAACCAAGAAACAACAGGCCTGGTTGTTTCGAGAAAAAAGAAAGGGATGATGTAAGGTGACGAAGGGCAAAAAGATACTGGCTGCTGTGGCGGCCCCCCTGGTGCTGGGAGGATTCCTGGTGGCAACCCAGCCCGGGTCTTCCCTGGCAGCCGACGGTACCCCGGTGCAGTCCACCCAGACTACTTATGGTCCAGGTTTAGGCTTGGGGTTGGGGCGAGCCCAGGGAGGGATGCTCGGTATACTCAGCAAAATCCTGGGCCTGGACCTGGCAGACTTAAGGGCCGAGCGCCAGGCGGGTAAATCCATAGCCGGGATTGCCGCTGAACACGGGATTAGTAAAGACCAGCTGGTAGACACGATAACTGCTGAACGGCAAAAGCTCCTGGATGAAAAGGTGGCCGCCGGCCAGATAACCCCGGAGCAGGCCAGTTACTGCCTGGAAAACATGAAGGAGAGGATTGGGCAGAACCTTGAACGGACGACAGTTGGTCCCAATGGCCAGGGCCGGGGCGGCTGGAAGGCCGGTGCCCCGGGCAATACCGGAGCACGCCAGGGGATGCAGGCCGGGCCAAGGGGGCGGGCCGGCCAGGGTGCAGGCTTTGGCCGCGGCCCGGCTAGCAGTCAACAGTAACCTGTACGGGTAGTTTTAACCGTCCAGTTAAAGGTTTTCAGGAAGGTTCCCGTAGTTGTATCTACCCAGGGGGATTACCCCCTGGGTATTCTTAAATCAGGAGTAATAAAGGAAAAACACTGCTGGTAGCGAAACAGTTAATAACATAGCCTCCCCGGGGAGGAAAAGGATGGATAAAAAGAAGATCTTAATCATCGAAGATGAAGAAAAAATAGCCACTGTTATCCAGCAATATTTACTCAAAGAACAGTTTGCAGTTTTAATAGCTGCTGATGGAGTCATGGGGCTAAAAAAAGCGCGCCAGGAAAAGCCCGACCTGATTATTTTAGATTTAATGCTGCCGGGCTTGAGCGGTCTCGATGTCTGCCGGGAAATCAGGAAGGAAAGCCAGGTCCCTATCATCATGCTCACGGCTAAAGCTGAGGAAATAGACAAACTTTTAGGACTGGAGCTGGGAGCCGACGATTACATCACCAAGCCCTTCAGTTTAGCCGAGCTGGCGGCGCGTATCCGGGCCGTCTTGCGCCGTACCGGTGGCCAGGAACAGCCCAAAAATACGGTGCAGACCAGGGGCGATTTGACCATAGATTTTAGTGGCCTCCAGGTATACAAAAAGGGACAGCCCCTGAACCTTACTCCGACGGAATTCAATCTTTTATCTGTTTTGTTCCGGCATCCGGGCCGGGTGTACAGCCGGTTGCAGCTCCTGGATGCGGCCCTGGGCGAAGCATACCAGGGATATGAAAGGTCCATTGACACCCATATCAGCAACCTGCGCCGTAAAATCGAAGACGACCCGGCCAATCCTCGCTACATTCTCACCGTTTACGGTGTGGGATATAAATTTGGCGAAGGATAAATTCCGGGCAGAAAAGGGTGAGCGGGTTGAAACTCAGGACCAGGTTATCCCTGGCCTTTATCATGGTAGTTCTCCTGGCGGTAGCGACCCTGGCGGTTGCCGTAGGCTGGGCCACCAGGACTTTCTTTCATGGGTACCTGGATGAGGTAGCCGGGAAACGCCAGCAGGTGTGGGCCGATTTTTTTACTGCTTATTACCGCGACAGAGGGGACTGGACCGGGGTCCAGGAGCTTTTTAATACACCATGGCATGGCGGCCGGGGCCAGGGCATGGTCCGGGGGCAGGGTATGGGGCGGGGCCAGGGGTTGGGCTGGGGTCGGACCGGTTTAGAAAGGGTGATCCTGGCCGATAGCAGTAGCCTTGTTGTTGCTGATACTTATGGGCTCAGGTTAGGTGAAAGACTGTCCGAACAGGAATTGGCGCAGGGTACAGCGATTATCGTTGATGGCCAGAGGGTGGGTACCTTGTGGTTGACTACTACAACCCCACCGGGTGTCCTGTCCCAGGAAGACCTTTTTACCCGCTCCGTTACTGTGGCGATCATCCTGGCAGGTATAGCGGTATTAATCCTGGCCGGCCTGGCAGGCTTTTTCCTGGCCCGGCGGATAGCCGGGCCCTTGAGCAAACTTACAAAGGCAGTACATAGGCTGGCTGCCGGCGGCTGGGAACAGCGCCTAGTCCTAACCGGCGATGAAGAGATTGTCCAGCTGGTGACAGCCTTTAACGACATGGCTGCCCGGCTGGAAAAATATGAGGCCATGCGCCGCAACCTGGTTGCTGATGTGGCCCATGAACTGCGCACACCCCTGACCGTCCTGCGGGGTCAACTGGAATCCCTCCAGGCAGGAGCCCTGGAGGCAAAGCCGGAAGTAATAATGTCCTTGCATGATGAGATCCTGCGCCTCTCCCGGCTGGTTCATGATTTGCAGGAACTGAGCCTGGCCGAAGCGAAAAAACTCCCCCTGCACCAGGAAACTTTCAACCTGGTCGAGGCAGTGCAGAAGGTGTTGAATTTCTTCCAGGTTGAAGCTGAAGGTAAAAATATTGCTCTAACCCTCAATACTGAGGGACAGGAAATACAGGTAAAAGGGGACAGGGACCGCCTTACCCAGGTCTTAATTAACCTCCTGGGCAATGCCCTGCGTTATACGCCCCCGCAGGGCCAGGTGGGGGTAACCATCAAGGAGAAGTCCGGCGAAGTTAGCGTTTCAGTGGCTGATACCGGCCCGGGGATCGCAGCTGCCGATCTCCCCTATGTCTTTGAAAGGTTTTACCGGCCCGATAAGTCCCGGAGCAGGGCCCAGGGGGGAGCGGGGCTGGGCCTGGCCATTGCCAAAGGTTTCGTTGAAGCCCATGGGGGGAGAATCTGGGTCGAAAGCCAGCCTGGCCAGGGTACCAGGTTTACCTTTACCATTCCGGTTACCCGCCATAATAGTTCTTCATAATTTTTCCATATATCCTATATTCCGCACCTCTAGTTATAATTTCCAGGATTTTGGGGGGCGTCCAAAATTAGGGTGTTAGCCTGATGATTTCCAGAAGGTTTTACGAAGAATTTCGGCGAAATAATGCGAACCAAGGTATTTTGGTCGTTTAAGTCTAAATTATTGGAGGCCAGTACAATGCAGCAGAGCTACAAGTTAAAAGCTAGTCCCTTGAGTGAAAAATACTTACTAGAGCTTAAGTTTCCGGGAAACGGCGACAATATTGCTGATGCAGATCGTTTACGCCAAGCACTGGAAACCCAAATTGGCTGTCCCGTGATTATTCCTCTTGAGTTACTAAGGGAAATTCCGGCAAAGTTACGCCAGAATGATTGGAAGGTAACAGTAACTGTAGGCTACTACTGGCCTCCGGGGTGGGGGTTAGAACGACTGGCCGCCGAGTTAGTGGAACTAGGGCCGGGTTCTGACCGGTTAGGTCCCTTTGGCCTGGCGGTGGACTTGGGCAGTACCACTGTGGGAGGATATTTGTGGGATCTAGGTTCAGGTAAACTTCTCGCTGCTGATGGTGTGGCTAATGCACAGACGAGGCTTGGAGAAGATATCCTGACTCGTATTCATTACGCAGCTACTCCTCAGGGACTAGCAGAACTGCAGCAGTTAGCAAGCATGAGTATAAACAGGATAATTGATTTGGTGACCAAGCAGGCTAACATAGTACCGCAGGATATTACCGCAGGGGTAATCAGTGGTAATACAACTATGGTGCATCTATTACTGGGTCTACCAACAGCAAATATCTGCCGGAATCCTTATGTACCTGTAGTTAACGCTCCGGGGTTTTTCCCGGCAGCAATGATAGGTCTGGATCTCCACCCGCGAGCTCTCGTTTACCTTTTACCCAGCGTAGGTAGTTATGTGGGAGGAGACATCCTGGCGGGTATTTTAGCGAGTGGTATGCACCGGCAAAAAGAGGTCAGCCTTTTGGCGGACATTGGTACCAACGGAGAAATGGTCTTAGGCAATCGAGAATGGTTGGTGGTAGCTGCTGGAGCAGCCGGCCCGGCCTTGGAAGGTGGGGTAGTAGCTTGTGGCATGCGGGCTGAACCTGGTGCAGTTTGTCAGGTTCGTATAGATCCGGATACAGGTAAGGTGACTTACCGCACTATTGGAGATGTACCCGCGCGCGGTATTTGTGGTTCAGGCATTGTGGATGCAATAGCTCAAGCGCTGCTAGCAGGGATCATTAATCAGCGAGGAGAATTACGTGAACCGCTTACTTCTCTAGTGGTTGTGCCGGCAGAGGAAAGCGCTACTGGCCAGCCCATCGAGCTCACTGCCGTAGACATCCAGCGGCTGTTGCGCACCAAAGCTGCAGCCAATGCCATCATGGCTACGCTGCTAGAGAGTGTTGGCTGTACTTTTGCCGATCTTAAGTACTTTTATGCTGCTGGTGCATTTGGCGAGCATCTAGATATTGAATCAGCTATTACCCTTGGGCTATATCCCGACCTGCCGCGGGAAAATATCGTACGCTTAGGAAACAGTTCTGGTACAGGCGCCAGCCTGGTCCTTACTGACATTAATAAGGCACAGGAGTTAGAAGAAATAGCCCGGCGCGTTACGTATCTGGAGATGAACAATAGCCCGCAATTTATGGCCCATTTTACCGCAGGCCTGTTTTTCCCCCACACCGACCTTGACCTTTTCCCTACTGTTAAAGCTCGCCTAAAACACTAATAGGACGTGTCCTGAACCAGTTTTCGCCACAGCAAAACTTTATATCGTGTATAAGATAAACTGATTGGACGTACAATCTTTTCTATGTTACATTCTTTTTGTAGGTTACACCCTTAATGAAGTAAAGTAAGGAGAAGAGCAATTATGATTAAAAAGTACGCCAACAAGGGTTTTATACAACAGCTGGATGGTTCTTACGCTGTCTTAATTCATCCTCTCAACGGATATCTGGAACCCGAACAGCTAGAGGCCATACGTAAGCTGACCCAACAATACGGAAAGGCGAAGCTCACGGTTACCGAGGCTATCATGATTTACGGGATAAAACCCGAGGACCTTGACCAGGTGGCCGCAGAGTTAGAAAAGGCGCGCCTACCTTTGGCTGATATCGGTCCGGTGGTGCGAAATGTCAAAGTATGTTCCAGCCAGTATTGTAAGCACGTTATCCGCGATGTTACTCCTCTGGCAGCGGAAATCAATCAGCGCCTCGCAGGGATGGCGACGCCGAAAAAATTTAAGATGGCCCTGAATGGCTGCCCCAATTCATGCGTGGAGGCACAACTAAACGACCTGGGTATCATTGCTGTCCAGGACGGGTACTGGCTTTACCTTGGAGGCAAAGGAGGACGTCAACCCCAATTGGGTACTCGGCTGGACATGGTTATCAAGGAAGAGCATCTAGTCGAAACTGTCGAACGGATAGTTAAGGGCTATCTTCAGGTTGCCCAGAACGAGCGACTGGCTGAAGTTATTAACCGGATGGGCCTTCTGCCATTCCTAAAGGTAGCGCTGGCATGGAGTAGTGAAGGAATCAAGACGTGCATAGGCGCGCGGTATTGTAAAAACGGTGTTGGTGATGTCCATACTATGGCGGAGCGCCTAGTGTCCTCCGGCAATTTACAAGGAAATATCACTATCAGTGGCTGTGGCAATGCATGTGCTATGGACAAGGAAGCGGATTGTAATGTTGTTATTTTGAAAGACAGGTTATGGGTATACAAAAATGGCGATATGGATGTTGTTGATACTGACCAGTTACCTGAGTATCTTAAACGGAAGGGTATTTTAAAATAACTCCAATTTGAGTTTAACAGAGAAGGGGTGTTGGGGTGAATAAGTTGAAAGTCCTTTTCCATGTTAACGAATCTGGCAGATGGCAAAGGGTTCTCGTGAACATCATTAATTTTTTAAATGATGTTGGGCAAGGAAATGCTGACATCGAAGTAGTGGCCAACGGTGAGGCGGTTTCTATTTTCGGGAACAGGTGCCTCCTGGCCGGAGGTGAGGGTCAGGGGGCAAGCTGCGGGACAGCTAATGGATCGCTGGTAGAGCAGATGAAGAAGTTATCGGAGATGGGAGTAAACTTTGTAGCGTGTCGGAACGCTCTTAAAGGTCAGTCTATCGACGAGGACAGCCTCCCCAACTTTCTGACAGTTGTACCGGCCGGCATAACAGAAATCGCCACGAAACAGGCTGAAGGGTATGCCTACATCAAGCCTTGATTATGTGCCCTATGTAGGGGAAGTGAGAAACTTCCCCTTTAATGTAATTTGAACATGCGGCAATAAAAAAGGGCCCGATCCAGCACAATAAGGGGGTAGTAAAATCGTATGGAAGGAATTGTAGACTCTCATACCCATGTTTCGTTGCTTCCGTACGAAGGGCTAGAAAACATGGCCCTGGCCGGGGTGAAGAAGATTATCGGCTGCTCCATATTTTTCGGGGCCAAACATGCGGAAACACTCTTTGATCATTTCCACCAGATGTTAACCCTTTCCACGAGCAATGCCGCCCAAAATGGTATCAAGCTTTTCGTTACAGTTGGTATTCACCCCATGGGAACGCCGGAAGACTGGCCCAGGGTAATTGACGCCCTTCCATCCTTTCTTAATATGAGCGATGTTGTCGGTTTGGGCGAAATCGGCCTGCATGAGGGGAATAAGCGGGAACAGGACGTCCTCCGGGAGCAATTGAAGATAGCCAAGGAATACGGGGTTCCGGTGATCATTCATACTCCGCCCCAGCGCAGGGTGGAAATTACCGAAAAAACGATTGAAATTGCCGCCGCCGTTGGGATAGAACCCGGAAAAATGATCATCGATCACGCTAATTTGGACATCATTAACATAATTGAAGAGTTTGGGGCCGTTCCCGGGCTCACCATCCGCCAGGAGGGGCTCACTCCCCATTTATTGCTAAATCACCTGGAACGCTTCCCACGAGGTGTTCTGAACAGCGATTACAGCAATCTCAAACCCAATGATCCCCTGAGCGTCCCCAGGGCCGTGCGGTACCTGGAACTGAACGGAGCTTCCCCGGAAATCATTGCTCGGATCGCGAGGTACAACGCTGAGGAACTTTTTGGTATCTAAACAACCAGGGAGGATAACCCTCTGATTTTGGACATCAGGCACAAAATACGGTTGTATAGTTTTCGGCTCTGATTTCCGAATACCCTGGTTTATTCCTGGTTGCCGCGGCCGTTTCATCTTGACTAAGGCAAGGTGGTGACGACAGCCTCGTTTGAATATGCTGATGTTCCCGCTAGATTGAAGGCCAGTACCCGGTAGGTGTAGGTGGTGTTGGCCTCGACATGGGTATCGGTATAGGCCGTTGCTCCCACCATCAGGGTGGTGACCCGCAAAAACGGCCCGCCTCCCGCCCGGCGCTCCAAAACGAACCCGTCTTCATCCGCAGCGTTGTTTATCCAGGTAAGTTCAACCTGCCCTGGTAAAGCCGCCGTGGCCGTCAAACTTGACGGGGCCTGCGGAGGAGTTACGGGAAAGGCCGGGCGAACATCAACAAGGGCCATCATCCCGCCGGGGTAATCGTCGGTATTGACCAGGTGCAAAAGATCCCGGTCGTATAGATAATGCTCCCCCTCCGGGGGCGTGAAGACCAGGTCGGCGCTTTGCCCGGCACCTAAGGTGATCGCGTTCTTATCGTAAGTAGCGTCAAGCAAGGGACTGCGGCGGGGCCGGCCGTCCTCGGCCACAACGCGCGCCGGCCCTTCCTGGAAGGCCAGGGTGTGGGCGAGGAAGCCGGCATTAATTAAGCGGAGTAGTACCCGCTGGCCGGCAAGGACGGGGACGCGGGAGGAGAGGGGTTGCGTGGATGTATCGGGTGGGGCCACACAGTCCGGAAAGGGGCGCCCGTTTACCAGCCAGTACTGCGGGGCGTAGTTCAACGGGTTGTATATAGCGCCGGTGGCGATAACTTCGTGCGCCGCGCGGTCGAATTCGCTGAGCAGAATAACAGCCTCAACGTCGTAACCGCTCCCGGTATCTGCCCCGTAGGCGGTATAATAGTTCGGGCTGCCAGGGTCGTCCCAGCCGGCCGGCCTTACGATGAGCGCGCCGTACAGGCCCATCTGGACCTGGCGCTCGGGACTGGTGCCGCTTTCATAGCGAAAGGTACCCGGGCGGTAGGCGGGAAAACTATAGACCACACTCCTTCCTGGCGCGGCGAAGCGAGTGAGCGAAACCAGCCGGCCGCCGGCGTCGAGGACCGGTTCCGGGGCAATCTCCTGCCCCGGAAAAGTAAGAGAGACAGGTTCATTTAACATGTTATGAAGCGTTATTTCTACCATATCGCCGACCGTGGCTTCAAGCACAGGTCCCGGCACTTGAGGCGCGGCGGTCGGACTGGTAGCTAGACCCCAGATAACGGCGGGGAAACCACCGGGTAGCGAAACGATGCCCGGACGTGCCCAGAGTTCTATGCTTACCAGCATACCTTCATCTCCTTTCGCGAGTACTATTTGCACGGCTGTTTCTTTGCAGCCTGCCGACCTCTGGCCCGAGAGTACCGACTGGAAAGATGCCGATCATCGTCATCATCCCCCCGGGGAATTCGCCCCAGTTGGTGATCTGCGGTTCGGAGTGGGAATGGAGCATAAAGTAGTACTCGCCGGTCACGTTTAGAGAAGTTACTCCTATGGGTATGTCACCCTTTTGCCCTAAGTACGGGCTGCCACTCCACATGGTCCACCCGACATCACCAATCGCCTGGTTCCGGAGGTTGGGGATCGGGGTGGGAATCAGGTTGGTCACCGGGTCATATCCCAGGCCGTCCCACTGGAAGATCTGGTCGTAGGTCTGGCCGGGACCCACTAACACCGTGAAGTGTTTGTGCGATAGGTCCTGGGTGCCGTTTCTTAGCAGCCGCCCGTCCAGCGCGACCACCCGGGTATGATTCCCGTGGGGGTGTAGCGGGTGGGCATCGCAGCCGGCGCCTATATAGCGTATAAGGACCCGCTCGCCCGGTTCCGCCATAATCATTGAGCCGTATGGCTGCTGGGGAAGATAGGTCGCTCTATCGGGCAACATCGTATCGGGGGCACAGCGCCCGTTAATCGTCCAGTAGCGAGGTCTGTAAGTGCTGGGCCGGTAAGGTTTGCCCAAGCGGACGGCTTCGTGTAGCACCGGGTCTATCTCCGCGACCACCAGCAGGTATTCGCGGTCGAATTCGGTGTCGGTTTCCGGGCCGTATGCGGACCAGGTGGCCGGGTCGAGGGGGTCGAAGCCGGCCGGGCGAACGATAATGGCCCCGTAGAGCCCCATCGGCACCTGTTTGTTAATCTCCGTACCGCTGTGGTAGACATAGGTGCCCGGCTGGCTGGCCACGAACTGGTAAATGACCGTCCCCCGCGGGGGCACGTAATCAGTAAGGGAAACGAGGCGCCCGTTTTCGTATATGGGCCCGACCGGTACCGCGCCACTGTTGGTTAGCCTGAACACTCCGTTCTGGCCGGGGAACATTATGGAAACGTTCTCGCGCAGTTCGTTGGTCAGTTTAATGGTGACTGTATCGCCCTGGTTAACAATAATGGTCGGACCGGGTAACTGGGCAGGCCTGCCCATCTCATCCCGGTAGCCCCAGATGTAGATACTCGCTCCGTCGGGGGTGATGATATATCCGTCAACAGCGCGCAGGTGGAAGGTCGGCGATCCGTTGGCTGTAGCTTGTGTTGGCATGAATCCTCCCTCCTGGAAGTTGGTTGGGGGAGCCCCGGCCGGCCCCTCGCTTAAAAGCCGGGCCCCGGCTGGGGCGGCAGAGTTCCGGCAGGGTATACAGTAATGTGCGTCATCATCCCGCCGGGGGTAGCTCCCGCATTGGTGTTTTTGTGGTAGCCCCTGTTGAAGAGCGGGTAAAGCGCCGGTTGTTGAGGTTCGATAATGACGTCGACCGTCTGCCCGGCGCCGAAATAGAGAACGTCCCGCCAGTGGGAAAGGTCCTCCCCGTGCAGCCCGCGTAACAGTCGGGCATCCCGGGCAACAATCCGCAGCGGCAGCCCGAGAATGGTGATGGCATGCTCTTCAAAACCGAGGTTTATGAAGCGCAGGAGCACCTTTTCCCCGGCGTTGGCCTGAATCAGGGAATGATAGGGCTGTTGGCTGAGGTCGCCATCCGGCGCCGTATGCAGCGTGTCGGGGTAGGCGCGGCCGTTGATTAACCAGTAGGCCGGGCGGTATTCGCTCCAGTCGAACTCCTGGACCCTCTGCACCTGCTCGTGGGCTACCGGGTCGAGTTCTGATATCAATAGAAAGTACTCCCGGTCGAATTCGGTTCCCGTACCCGCGCCATATGCAGTTTTAAATAGCGGATTCGCAGGGTTGTAGTCGGCGGGACGGGCGATCAACGGCCCGACCATGCCCATCTGAATGTGTTCTACCGGTTCAAAGTGGCAGTGGTACATATAGGTGCCGGGATCCTTGGGTTCGTAATAATATATGAAATCGCGCCCTACCGGTACCGCAATTGACGTCTCGGGAACGCCGTCCCACAAAGATATCTGGTTGGGGAAGCCGTGCCAGTGGATCGTGTGGGAGTCGTCGAGGTCGGGCCGTTGCGGCATCCCCAGGTTGGTAAGGGTCAGTTCAACCCGGTCGCCGACTCTGACATCCAGGAGCGGCGCGGGTAACGTTGCCTTCCCCCGGCGCGCGAAGATCTCGTTTTCGGGAACCCCGGTCAGGTCAACGAAACCGAAGATATAGTGGACCGAGCCGTCGGGCATGGTGATGAAACTGTCGGTTGCCCCGTAACGCACCTGGACGAACGTCACGTGAACTCCTCCTTGGTAAAAACATTTAGCGGGCCTCGTCGGCGCCGATATCCACCCCGGCCCCCCGGGGTCGCGGCTGGTCGTCGAAATCGGTTGTTGGCGCGTTATAGATATCGCCGTTCACGACGAGGGTAGTGGTACCCCGGTCAATGACTGGTGAATTGGGTTTCAGGTGGTAATCGCCTTGCAATTGCGGTTCGACTGTTATAATTTTAACGGTCTTGAAGTCCGGCTCCATATTGAAGGCTACGGCCGTGACGGTGGTATCATAAGGCATCACGAACGACGGGTTTACACCAACAATGTTGGTAGGAACGGGCACGCCGTACGGTTGCGACAGGCTGCAGTAGCGCGGGCTCAGCACCTCGGGGGTCGGGGTACCGAAGACCTCGAGATCAATCACGTTGACCGGGTTCGGGTCGGCCGGTGCGCCGATGCCGGCGATACCGCCGCGGCCGTTGTTTAGGGTCTGATCGTACCAGCCGGCCCGGTTATCCCAGAAGATGTTGTTGAAGAGGACCGGGTTGCTGAAGGTCGGGGCGCCCGGCGGCAGGCTGGCCTGGAAGGCGGCGCTGTTCGCCTCGCTGACAAGGCCCGCTCCGTGCGGCCGGCCGTCGCTGTCTTCGGCGGTGGCGGTGGTGATGTTCTTGGCGACGGTGTTGTTGACGATTACCACGTTGGACGCATCGTCGAGGGCAATTCCCCCGCCGAGGTCGGTGGAGACGTTGTTAGTGATGATGTTGTTATAGATGTTGATGCGGTGCGTACCTGCCCGGAGCAGGCGGATCCCGCCGCCGTCGTCGTTGGCCAGGTTGCCCTGGACGAGGTTGTTGTAAATGTCCACCGCCCCGGAGCCGGGCGAAAGGGTTGCTGGCGGGATTGGCTGTTCGCCGCCTACAAAGATGCCCGCACCCTCGTCAAAGGAAGCGTTGAAAAGGAACTTGTTGTGGTGGATGCGCCCGCCGTCGCTCAGCCCGAAATGCGAGAGGCCGCCGCCGTATTCGGCGGAGTAGTTGCCGCAGACCTCGTTGTGGTCGAATTCATACCCGTCGGCGCCGGTAAAGATCCCAACGCCGCCGGCCAGGCTGATGCCGCCGTTATTCAGGATGCGGTTGTGGTGGATGTGCACGCCGTCATTTTGGTTGTCACCGGCGTAGGGCCTACCGATCATGATCGCGCCTCCGAAGCCGCCGCCGTTGCTCAGGATGACGTTGTTGCTGATCTCGAGGTAGCGACAGTAAGCGTTGGCCACAATGCCCCCGCCTTCTTCGCCCCGGGCACCGGTGATCGTCAGCCCGTCAATTTGCGTCGTAAACGCAGGACCGAAGGCGCCATCCTCGGCTACTACCGTGATGACTTGACCCCGCGGTATCTCCTGGGGCCCGTCAAAGGTAATGGCGGCGAGCCTTGTTTCCCATTGCTGCCGGTAGCTGGCGAAGAAGCGCCCGTCCAGCCTGGTAACCCAGGCCCCCATGCCCTGGAGTTTCACATTCTTGTAGAGAATCGGGCTCTCGTAGTAAACGCCGGGATTGATAATGATCAATGACCCCGGCGCGGCGCGGTCGATGGCCGCCTGGATGGTCGTACGGGTGGTGGCGTTTACGATCGGGGGATCGTAAATCCCGGGGACCAGGACGTGGATGGTGATTCCCAATGTACTGGGGATACCGGCACTCGAGGTTATCACCATCTGGGCCGGGCCGGCAGCGAAGCTTCGCGGTACGTACGTGAGGATAAAGGTATCACGCCAGGCCAAAACGGGAATGGCTCTGCCGTTAAGCGTCACTGTTCCTGGATGGGCACCGAAGTTACGCCCCCTGATGAAGATCAGGCGGTTGCCGGTCAAAGTCACGTAGACAGGATTCACGCTTCCGATTTCCGGGGCGCCGGTTGTCTGGCAGAGCGGCGGCCGCGAGAATTGCGCCCCAGGTCTTCCCACGAAGGCGGTGATGGGGAAAAGGGCGACGTCGGCATAGGTGGTTTTCCCCGGCCAGACATCGAAGACCATGGTCAAGGTCTGGTAGTTGGGATTATATCTTATATTGGGCCGGCCGGGATCGCCGGGGTCGTTGCCGACAACCAGGTACATTCCCGGTGCCACGCCGGATGGAGTAGGTACGTTGCGGGTATAAGTGGACGGTAAGAGCACCTCAAAGATGCCGTTGGCGTCCGAATGAACGGTGGTGATCAACCGCCCCGTATAGTCCCGGATGCCGACCGGTGTATAAGGAATGCCGCGCTTTTCGCCGTAGTAGATAAAATTCGGGTCGGTTTCGATATTCACGTCGTCGAGGAGGAAGCCGACTATGCGCCCCGGCACGGGAACATCGGTATACAGAAAGAAGTCCGCCACCGCGTTTTGCCCTGGACTGACGGTTACTATTTTAGTATCGTATTTGTCGCCATAGTAAGGGGGCGGGGGCAGGCGGAACAGAGCCGCATCAGTAGCGCTGGCGGGTTGGTCCCGAGTGGTCATCGAAAGGGCGACAAACCGGTCGCCCTGGCCGGTGTTCACCGCGCCGGGGTCGAGCACCTTGTACAGCGGTTTCGGGGAACCATCGGGCCAAAGGTTATACGGGTCGGCCGGCGGGACCACCTGCACAAGGTAGGTTCCTGGTGGGAGCGGCTTTTCCACGGCGCCGGGGGCCCCGAAGTATGGTTCGAAGTAAGTCGCGAAGGAGTAACCGCCGTCAAAGACGCCGTCCTTGATCTGGTTGGAGGCGTTGGGTACTTCGATGCAGCCCGGGTCAACGCTCCCGTCGGGCCGCACACAGTCGGTTGGATGTTGCCAGGCGTCGGTCTGCACGGAGTTAATCAGCGTGGTGCTGCCGTCGTCATTCAGCCGGTAGAGGTTGACGGTTACGTTGGGGATGCCCGGTTCGTAGTCCTCAGCCACCGCGTAGCGGGGGTTGAGTTCGTTGCGCATCGTCGCGTAATAAACGATTCCCGAGATGCCCCCATGGAGTTCGTCGTCGGGTGTTCCCAAAAGTCCGTCCGGTCCCGGTAGCGGGTATTCCCGCATCCCCCAATCGATGCGGTTCGTTTTCGCCGCCCACGTCAGGACCGCCAGGGTAAGGGCGCGGGGATGGGTCGTAGTGGGTCGCGGCGGGGTGATCCCGTAATCGGGGGTAGCGGTCGCAGCCGTCCGCCCGAACCGGTCAAAGCCCAGTTCCGCCACGGCGAACCGCTCGAGTTCGAAAACTTCGTTGAGCGAGTAGCGGCCGTCGAGATCGGTTACGGTGGCATACTGCACACTGCCGTCTTTGAAGCGCGTGCCCACG
Organism: Moorella sp. E308F; assembly: GCF_006538365.1. Lineage (NCBI taxonomy): Bacteria > Bacillati > Bacillota > Clostridia > Neomoorellales > Neomoorellaceae > Neomoorella > Moorella sp. E308F. The sequence continues at coordinate 170,793 of NZ_BJKN01000002.1, forward strand.
GGGATATAGGGGATACCTTCCTCGATATAGTTCCCGGCAGCATCCGTATCGCGTACGCCGTTGCCGTTCTCGTCCCTGAAGACCATGCCGCTGATCCAGCCGAACCAGCGCGGGATCCCGATATCGCCCATATCAATCGTTTCACCCGCGGCGATCTGGACAGTACGGAAGGAGATGATGTAGTCGAGGGGTTCATCCCAGATGGCCATCTGATAGAGACCTGCAGGAACGTTGGTGATGGTAAAGGTTCCGTCAGGGTTGCCCCGGCCGGTATAGACCTGTTCGTCGGTGCGGCCGATATCGGTAAGAGCGATCCAGGGCCGGTCGACGGGTCCGCCGAGGATCAGGGGCCTGACTGGCGGTGTGAACTCGATGATCGTACGGACGCGGCCGGTGATCGTGCCCGTTCCCGCTCCGGGGGCGAACTCCTTCGGCCTGACAAAACCGAACCAGACCAGGGGTGCCCTGAAACCCTCGCGTGGGCTATACCCGTCGTTACCTTCTTCAATCCAGGCGTCAATGACGTGGGTACCCTCGATGGTTGTGGTCTGGATCCAGTCGCTGCCGTCGGGCGGGATCGCCTGCACCCCGTACTTGCCCGGCGGGAGGTTTTCAATGACGGCGTCGCCGTTTTCATCCGTCCAGATTATGCCGCCGGTGTTCGGCACTGGTACCGGTTTCCCGTCCGGACCGATAATCAGGTTGCCGCTGGCGTCACGCTTGTAAACCGTTCCGAGGGGGTTGCCGAAATAGTCGACCGTAACCTCGCCGGCGGCATCTGCGAGCACGATGCGGAACCCCGGCAGGCCGTGTTCGAGGGGGAAGTCATCCTCGCCGTTGACAGGGTGGATATCTTCAAAGACGTGAACGCGGATTTTGGCAAGCGGCAAGGGGTGGGGCTGCAACTCAACGGTCAGCGTACTGTCACGCGTCAGGTTGATCCAGTTACCCCCGAGCTTGTAGCCGGGAGCCAGGACGGAGACGAGGTATTTGCCGGCCGGCAGGGAGACGGTGGGTTGCCTGGAGTCCCCGGTGGCCACGACCGCACTGTGGCTGGCGCCGGGCTTCAACGAAGGCCAGTTGGCCGGATCGGGGTCGAAAGGATCTCCCACGTTGTCCTGGTTGACGATAAATTGGAAATTCGTTATGGGTATACCTGTACCGACTTGCGAGACAGTTACTGTGAGTTGAAAAATGCCCATTTGTTTAGTGGGACTTTTCCTGGATATTACTGGCTCCTTTGTACTAATATCCATATTGTCCCAACCCCCAGTTAAAACTTTGGATTATCTTATTCTTATTCTTATTGTTATAAATTGGTTACTGAGGGTTGAGATAGAGTTATGATTGTGGTAGGGATAGTGGTGCTGATCGTACGGCTGGTAAAAGAGCCCGGAGGCGGACGGCGGACAGGTGTCCTATAGATATGAAATAAAACAGGGAGGCGATGCCCTTCCCTGTTTACGATCTTGCCCTATAGTACTTTTTGACAAAAGCCGTCCCCAACTATCTTACTGGGGCGGGATTTGCGGCTGGTCAAAGGACGGTGGTTGCGGGTTATGCAGGGAGGACCCCACATAGTTGCCGGGTGTGGACAGGTTGAAAAAGAGCCGGGCGTCCTTGTCCACACCCCAGTTTTGGGTGGAGCCGGTGCCCCGGACCTTCTGGAAGCATTCCCGGAACATGGTGTTGTGCGCCTCTTCCCTGTTTAGCAGGAAATCGATCATCTGCCGAATATACCGGTCGGCGATTTGCCGGTGCAGATATTCATAAACAACCTTGGCACGTTGTTCGGCGGCGATGTTGGAAAGCAGGTCCGCGGGCAGGTCACCGGTGGCTTCAATGTAAGACGCTGTCCACACCTGGCCGGAGGCGTTGCTGTAAAAGGGATTGAGTCCGGTCATTACATGCGCCTGAACATTGCCGATGGTGGCGTTCATGGCCTGGGGTTCATGGCCGTTCAAGAGGTTGACTGCCGTACATACCATTTCCAGGTGACTGAGTTCCTCCGCGGCGATGTCAAGGAAAATATCCTTGATGGCCGGGTCTTGAATGCGAAAACTTTGGGCCAGGTACTGTAACCCGGCTTTCAGCTCACCGTGGGGGCCCCCGATTTGCTCCTGCAAAAGCGCCGCGTAGTTTGGGTTCGGCCGTTCCACACGCACCATTTCTAGCAGGTTCTTATCGTGCTTGAACATGTTATTCCCCCTTTCTTAGTCTATTATCCCATACTGGGCTTCATGGTATGTACCCTGTTAAAGCATGCTTGATTTAATTGTTTACCCGGACCAAGATGGAAAAGGCGTGGGAAGCCTGGGATGAAGCCGAATGGGCTTTCAAGGGGGAAACATGCAGCGGTTATAGGTGAAGTTAACCGCGCCTATGTGAAAGAGGGTTTACTATCCAGGGACGAAGGGAGGTTTCTTTAACAGGTATTCTGAATACATGCTTAAAAAACCTTGAAGATACGCTTTATTTATGATTAATTTAATCTAGTATGAACGGTAAACGGCATTTATATGATATTCTGTTGAGGTGACGGAAATGGCTCTGGAGCTGAAAGCGGAATCAAGGGATTATCGTTTGCCGCAAACTCTCGAAGTGATCCGGGGGAATATTGTCAAATACGGCAATCCCCTGGGCCTTAAGGGAAATGAGGTTGCTGGGTGGGCCAGAGATCTCAACCTGCCGCGGCAGGGGGATGTGCTTTTATATACCGGCGGCGAGTATCAACTGGTCCCCTACATTGATAGCCTGGTAGATATGCTCACCAGAATGAACCAGGGCAGCGTAGGATTTTCCTTGATGATGGGCGTCCGCAACCTGATCGACAGGGTGGGGATCAATCCCGAAAAGATTGTTGCCGGCGTGCGCTCCAGGGATCGGGAGCGCTACCGGGATGTCAGCCGCAAGGCCGCCCTGATCCTTCAGGAGATGGGCCTGAAAAAAATCTGTTATCTGGGCGAAGAAGAGATCTACAGCGGGGCTCTTCTTTATGAATACGGTTTCGTAGGCGACCTGCGTCAGCACGCCCGCAAGGTTGCCGAGTTAATTAATTCAACCGGCGCCAGAGCCATCATTTGCCTATCGCCCCATTCGGCGGAAATTTTTAAGCTGATTTATCCCGAGCTATTGGAAAATTTTAATTACGAAGTTAAAACCTTCCTGGAAGCGGTCTACGATCTGGTTAAGGATGCCCCCGGGCGTCTGCCTACCGGTTTTTCGGGAAACGTAACGGTCCACGATTCCTGTCGCATGGCCAGGGAACTGGGTATTACGGAAGAGATCAGGGATATCCTGGGCAAGATGGAGGGAGTTAATTTAATAGAACCGGAGCTCAACCGGCGTTGGACGACCTGCTGCGGCGGGCCCGGCAAGGTCCTTTTCCCTGAATTGTCCGGGAAGATCGCTGCCCGCCGGGTTGGCGAACTCGCGGCCACCAATGCCGATCTGGTTATCACCTTCTGCCCTTATTGCCTAGCGGCTCTCGATAAGGGTCGACGTGAGGGGCACAAGAATATCCAGCTTGAGGACTTTATTGAGTTTCTTTACAGGGGGATTGCCAAATGAGTTCGGTGCTGGAACGCTTGTTGCAAAAGTATACGGCGGAGCTTAATAAAGCCTCCGATGACCCCAATATTCAGCTAGCTCTTTCCCGGGGTGTTAAATCTTATCGAGATAATACCGAAGCTGCCCTCAAACGCTTCCCCCATACGACCAAGTTGGCCGAGGAAGTGCGCGCTATAAAGGAATCTGCCATCGAACGCATGGATGAATTGGTGACTCAAGCCAGGCAAGCCATCGAAGCTAACCACGGCAAGACCTACTTGGCAAAATCGCGTGAAGACGCCTTGAAATTGGCGGCGGACATCATTGGCACAGGAAAGATAGTGGTTAAAGGCAAGAGCATTTTGGGCGAAGAGCTGGAAATAAGGGACTACCTTATCGAAAAAGGCAACGAAGTCTGGGAAACAGACCTGGGGGAGTTTTTGTTACAACTGCGGCATGAAAGGCCCATGCACATCGTTTCGCCTTCCATTCATGTACCCCGGGAGCAGGTGGCGGAATTATTTTCCGAGTTTTTCGGCCGGGAAATTCCTCCGGATATTGCCGCCGAAGTCGGGGCCGTTAGGGAATTCATGAGGGAAAAGTATTTCAGAGCCCATTTCGGCATGAGCGGTGCCAACGTAGTGGCGGCGGACTGCGGAGCAATGGTTATTATTGAAAATGAAGGCAACGCCCGCATATGCACCGCCGTCCCGCCGGTGCATATCGCTCTGGTGGGGATCGAAAAAGTGGTGCCCACTTTCCAGGAGGCCATGAAAGTGGCCGAAGTTACCTGGCGCTATGCCAACTATACTGTCCCCGGTTATGTGAATATTATCAGCGGGCCCAGCAAGACGGGAGACATCGAAAAGGTAACCGCCTATGGCGCTCACGGCCCTAGGGAACTTCACGTTATCTTTGTGGATAACGGCCGCAGCGAAATGGCTGCCGATCCTCTCTTCAGGCAGGGTTTGTATTGCTTAAGATGCGGGGGCTGCATGTACGAATGCCCCGTCTTTCAACTGACCGCCGGGTATTTCGGTTATCGTTATCTGGGAGGCATAGGAGCCATCTGGACGGCTTTCGTGGCCGGTGGCATGGATAATGCCGTGCCGCTAATTTACACCTGTCTCCGCTGCGGCCGGTGCGTGGAGCGCTGTCCGGTAAGCATCGATGTTCCGTCTATGATCGCCGAACTGCGCCGGCGAATAGTTGAGCTTGCCAATGAAGCCAGTTAATAAATGCGACGCAGTAGCGGCGACTAAGTAAGGCTCAGTAACTTCATTCGGGCGGCTCCGGGTATTACTCCCCTTGCTCAACCGGCAACCCTCAGGTTAAAAATAAAGAAAAAGCTACCAGAAATAAAATCGATACCAGAGGAATGGAGGTGCAGGGAAATGAGTATTGCCCCGGTGGAACTGGCGGCAGGACGGGAACGGTACACTTATGAGGATTATTCGGCGCGAACATTGCTATCGGTGCATGGCTGGAATGAGACTCGGGGACTAAATGCCGAGCCAATTTTATTTTTAAAGAAGGAATTTTTGATCAGAAGTAGAATATAAGTATATACAAGTAGTTGGAGCACGAATATTTCAAACAACACATGTATTTTTGGAGGGTTGGCAGAAATGCTTATAATTGGCGAGAAGCTCAACAGTGCAATTCCCAGCGTGCGTCAAATTATGGAGGAGAAAGATGTGGCGGCTGTTCAGGATCTGGCACTCAGGCAAGCAGCAGCAGGAGCCCATTATCTAGATGTGAACACTGCTCACTGCAGTGATGAAATAGCGTATATGGAATGGATTGTACGTACTGTTCAAGAGGTAACCGATGCGCCTTTATGCATTGACAGTACGGTGGGTCCGGTAATTGAGAAAGCATTGGAAACTGTTAAGGGGGATAAGAGCCGTGTCTTGATTAACTCTATTTCACTGGAAAAAAATCGCCTGGAACAGGTGTTGCCCCTTATTCTGGAGTACCAGTGTCCCGTAATTGGGCTGACCGTTGATGACAACGGTATTCCTAAAACCGTAGAAGACCGTATCAATATTGCTGAGCGCATGGTGGAGCTCCTGTCCAAACACAACTATAATTTGGACAACCTTTATATCGATCCTCTGGTGCTTCCTCTAGCGGTAAATCATGCAAATGCGGTAATCTTTTTTCAATGCCTGAGCGAAATTAAACGCTTGTTTAAAGTAAAAACAGTGTCCGGTTTAAGCAACATTTCTTTCAACATGCCCAAACGAAAGCTCATCAACCGCTATTTCCTGGCCATATGCATGGCGCATGGGATGGACGCGGCTATACTAGACCCCCTGGACAATAAGATCATGACAGCGGTGAGTACGGTCAAATTATTATTGGGCAACGATCCTTTTGGTAAAAACTTCTTAAAGGCGTATAGAAAAGGAACATTAGAGGATTAAGGGGGTTGTGAGTTACAAAAAAGGGGGTGAAGCACCCAAGAAAGGTGAGAAGGTGGTCAACTCAAGGTAGTATGTTGTATGGGGAAGAAGAGTTTATTTAGTAAGCCAAAGGGAGGGAATTAGATCATGAACGAGAAGGAAAGGCTTTATGAAGAGCGGTTTAAGCGTTACACTACAGCTCTGGAGGGCGGTAAGCCTGACAAAGTGCCAGTAGTTTTTCCTCTAGGCGAGTGGGTGGTCAAGTACACGGATACCACCCTTCAGGAAGCGTATTACGACGTTGACAAGGCGACAGAAGTTGTTGCCGGGTTGATCCGGGATCTGGATTTCGATGCTATGTTCGGCTCCATCAATCTATGGTGGCCCCCCATGTTTGATGCCATGGGTTGTAAGCTATATAAGTTTCCGGGGATTTATTTTGAAGATAATTCAGGATTCCAATATATAGAAGAAGAATATATGAAGCCAGAAGACTACGACGAATTTATCGACAATCCCACCCAATGGCTGGCAAACAAGTATTTACCACGTATAAGTGAAGAGTTTGTCGAACCAGGGTCGTACCGGGCTACTGTAGCTTTAATAAAGAGCGCCGCCGCCTTTGCCATGCATAACGCCAAGTCGGCGGCGGTAGGGGAAAAATGGGCGAAGGAATACGGGATAGTACCCTCGGGGACAGGTCTTACCAAGGCACCTTTTGATACCCTGGGCGATGCCTTGCGGGGCACGAAAGGGATCCTCCTGGACCTTCGCCGACGGCCCGAGAAAGTTCAGGCCGCGTGTGAAGCCATTGTACCCCATAATATAGCCTATGCCATGATCACAGCGGGGGGAGATACTTCTCTACCCTGTTTCGCTCCTCTCCATAAAGGAGCCTATCCCTTCTTACGACTTGAACATTGGGAGAAATTCTACTGGCCTACCTGGAAGGCGGTTATCGAAGGACTTTGGGCCATGGGGAAAAGGACTTTCTTCTTTGCCGAAGGCGATTGGACGCCGTATTTGGACAAGATAGCCGAATTGCCGGATAAGAGCATCGTTTTTTGCATTGACTTAACTGATGCCAAGAAAGCCAAAGAGGTGCTGGGAGGCAGATTCTGCCTTTACGGAGGTGTGCCAACTACCCTGCTCACCTATGGCACGCCGCAAGAAGTGAAGGATTGTGTCAAGCAAGCCATAGAGGAATTAGGTGGCGATGGAGGGTTTGTCCTTGCCGCTGGCGGAGTGGTCATGGGCGACGCCAAAAGGGAAAACATTGTTGCCATGCTCGAGGCAGCCAGGGAGTACGGTGTTTATTAAACTTTGACAGGGGTAAGAGGAGGTGGACAGAATGGCCGAAATTAAGGCAAAAGATTTTGTGGCAGAAGCAGGTTCGTGTGTACCGTGGAAGATTAAAAAAGAAGAATTCGGGCAATTAGCCGGCAACGAGGAAATTGTAAAAAAGGAATGGGAAAAGCTTGACGCCTTTGCCTATGCTTTTATCTGGTTCTGGGTACAGCGCTAAATATCGAGTGATAAAGGAAAATTAATTCCAGGTAATGGAGCGCTGTTAAATATATTGAGAGGAGTGGGGTAGTTATGCCCAAAGAGGCCCTGCCGAAAGCCATGGCTGAATTAGAAGAAGAACAAGTTCTCACTTTGGTCAAAGAATTATTAGGAAACGGAGTTGCTCCTTTGGAAATTGTCAAAGCTCTACAGGAAGGAATGGTGGAAGTAGGCAACCGCTTTGAGAGCGGGGATTATTTCTTGAGCGAATTGGTTATGGCCGGCGAGATCATGAAAGGTGCCATGGACATCTTAGAGCCTCATTTGAGCGGCGAGAGCGCAGAACATAAGGGAACTATTGTTATCGGTACGGTTAAAGGAGATATCCACGACCTGGGTAAGAATATCGTCATAATGCTTCTCAAAGGTTCGGGATACAACGTGATTGACTTGGGAGTGGATGTACCCAAAGAAAAATTTGTCGAGGCTGTTAAGGACACGGGCGCGCCCCTGGTAGGCATGAGCGTGCTCTTAACCAGTTGTCAGGGGGCATTAAAGGAGACCATTGAAGCCTTGCGAGCTGAGGGTCTAAATACCAAAGTGATAATTGGCGGCAATTATATTAATGAAACAGTTAGAAAGCATGTGGGCGCAGATTATTTTGCTACTACGGCCAGCGATGGGCTCAAAGCGGCTACTGAGGTGTTTGGAGGCTAAGATCTAAGCCGGTAAAAAGAGGGATAGGGGCATCATATATTGCCCCTTCCCTCAATTCATTGGTTAACCAAAAAGAGTCCCCGGAGGAAAAAGTGAATATTATGAAGAATAATATATGTTATTTACCTTGGGCAGGTTGTGCAGCTTGACGGGTGGCGCAATTACCTTGTTCCCACTTGGGGCGGGTGCTAAAGTTTGAATAAGTCATTTTTAGAATGGGATGTAGGAGAATGGGGCGATATACAGTTATTGCCTGCAAAGTTATGGAAGAAGAAATTTTGTCTCTGGCTCCGCAGGGGTGTGAGTTACACTTCCTGAACTCGGAATTGCACCGCTCCCCGGAGCGATTACGGCAGGCTTTACAGGAGGCCATTGATTGCGCCTCCGGCAGTGACTTTATACTGTTAGGCTACGGTCTTTGCGGCGGAGCCCTGGAGGGGCTGCGGGCCAGAACCACACCCCTCGTGATACCCAAGGTGGATGATTGTATTCCTCTGTTGTTGGGGTCCTGGGAAGCTAGACGTCAGTGGGGGCTAGATACTTACTTTTTATCTGCCGGTTGGCTGGCCGGGGAGGATAACCTGATACGGGAGTACGAACGCTGCCTTGCACGGTACGGTAAAGAGCGGGGTAGACGCATCATGCGCCACTTATTTTGCCACTACCGGCGCCTGATGTTCATAAATACTGGTCGGCTAGGGGAAGAGGTGGCTAAGGAAGCGGCTCGTGAAGTAGCGGAAAAACTGGGGTTAAGTTTTGAGATCACGAGTGGAAACAAGAATTACTTGAGGCAACTGTTGTTGGGGCCGTGGGATTACCAGTTTTGGAAGGTGCAGCCCGGTCAAGAGGTCCTGTTGGCCGGGTTGCACGATTGTTCAGCAGGGGGCAATCAACTGCGCTGAGCAGGCTTATAAAGTATAGCAGTACATGAACCAGAAAGGCTCCTACCAGGTACCAGCCATGAAGAACGTAACGATAAGCACAAGGAAGATTAACCTTATAAGGGGAGGTGAGGCCGGTTGCTTCATGCCCTTGAATACTGAACGCCTGCAGCACCCAGGAATTTCCCATTATGGGACAAATATTTCCAAAATGAGAACGCGTGTATTTATAAATTCTTAAAGATATTTCTCTCAGGGGCTTAATTTATGAGATTTATCAAGATGAAAGACAGCGCCCAATAGCTGTGAATATTGGCACGGATATTGCTATATGTTTTAATCAGTGAGGTGATTTATATTGGTGCGCTAGAGAGTAAGTAAAGGAGACGGCCATGATTATTGTTAGGCATCTAAAAACATGCAATCAACCCTGAAATTAAAACTCACGGTAACATGTCAAGGACTAAAAATGAGAGTTGATAACTTTAGCGAGGAGGAAACTTAAATGTGCTTTAGACCACCTGCTGTAGCCAAGAAGATTAAATGTCCCAATTGTGGAAAGGAAGTAATTAGGCAAGGAAATAACCCCAAAATATGTCCTCATTGTAAGGCGAACCTAGATTCTGCTGATAAGAAATAAAAAGCAAATTGTTATTAAAACTGCTAGCAGCTCGTGTGAATAATAGTTGCTGACAACTTCGGGTTAGGGGCCATGTCTTTTCATAAGCTACGTTAGCTACTTTTCCCCACCGAAGTGGGGGTAGATAGGGGACTTAGCATCACTTTTTATCATGGAAGTAGAGGATGCTTTTGGGTTTGGGATATTTTTCACATAGGCTGCTAGATGAGATATGTGTATTCCAGTGCTTTTGGACATGATGGGAGAAATAACTCTTTTGCAGTGAGGGCAATAAACCTTTATATACAGCCGGAGGAGGGGAGCAGTAAAAGGGACAGCGCTACGAGTTTTTACCAGGAGAGAGTATGTCACCGGGGCTTGTGTACGAACGTTTAGAAGTCTCCGAATAACAAAGGGGGGTGTACTGTGAAAAGAAAAGCGTGGGCGGTTATGTGGGCGGTCTATCTTGCGGGCGTAGCTGTAGCGTTGAACCAGTTTAAAGTACCGCCGGTAATGCAGGTTCTTATGGAAAGTCTTCAGGCTGATATGGCAACGGCGGGATGGCTAATGTCTGTTTTTTGCATCGCCGGGGTCATACTGGCACTTCCGGCAGCGTTCCTCCTGGCAGGTCTGGGGCCGAAAAACAGTGGATTAATAGGTCTAGGTTGTATAATTATTGGTGCAGTAATTGGAGCTGTGGCTAAAAGTGCAGCGATTATGCTTATTGCCAGGACTATCGAAGGCGTTGGGTTGGCTTTAATTGCAGTCGTGGCTCCGGCGGTTATTAGTATATGGTTTGAACCACATGAACGAGGATTGCCTATGGGTATTTGGGCTACATGGGTACCAGTTGGCAGTTTTCTTATTTATAATTTGGCCAACCCAATTGCAAAACTCGGTGGCTGGACCAGTATCTGGTGGTTTGGAGCTGTTTTTGCTTTAGTTGCATTTATGGTGTATAGCGCTATTGTTGCCCCGCCCAATAAAACGGCGAGTGGGAGTGAAGAGGGTGGTGGCGCTATCTCTATTAGCCATGGGTTGAAAAGTATAAATACCTGGCTTATTTCCATTGCCTTTGCCGCATTTAACTTCAGTTTTATAGCCTATGCCACCTGGGCACCCACCTTCTTAGCCGAAGTTCATAAGATGGATCCGGGAGCTGCCAGTTTTTACGCTAGCCTGGTAACCCTGGTTTTTATACCTGGCGGCATATTCGCTGGATGGGTTCTTGACCGCTTCGGAAATCGTAAAGGTATCCTGGCAGCCTCCTTCATTATTTGTACGATTTTAGTGTTATGGGCTTTTAAAGTAGGGGGCAATGTTGGAATTCTTGTTTCTTATTATGTTATTTTAGGTCTGGCGGCAAGCTTTGTTCCGACCTGCGTTTTTACCATTGCTCCGGAAACAGCTATTAATCCCCAATTTGCTGGCGTAGCCTTGGGAGTGGTGATCCTTGGTCAGAACAGTGGCATGTTCATCGGACCTCCTGTTGTAGGTCAGGCTATAGCAAGTGGAGGTTGGGATGCGGGAGTATATCCTTTAGTTGCAGGGCTTCTTGTCTCTCTGGTGGCAACTCTATTAATACGCACTAAAACAGAGTAAAAGGAGGTGAACTGTTTTCTAGAAAGGAGGTTTTTTGCCAAAAATTAAAGGGAAACCTGTAATGCCTCGAGGATCGAATTTCAATGCTTAATGACAAAATTAAGAAAAACTAACGGAGGGATACTATGCCATGACGGAAAAGGACACGAAACTCCAAAATGGTGTACGTACCTATTACAAGAATTTGGGTTTGTGTTCCTTTGCCTTTGGATCAAACTCGGCAGAAATTGACGTTAAGGACGGTAAAATTCTTCGTATTCGACCGTTGAGATATAACCGTAAGTATAAGACAGAACAATTGCGACCCTGGAAGATTAAGGCCAGAGGGAAAACCTTTGAAGCACCGATGAAGTCGCTTCTGAGCCCCTTTAACTATGTGTACAAGAAGCGGACGTATTCGCCGAACCGGATACTATACCCCATGAAAAGGGTGGACTGGGATCCGGAAGGAGAGCGCAACCCGCAAAACAGGGGTAAGAGTAAATTTGTACGTATCACCTGGGATGAAGCTGCTGAATTAATTGCTAAGGAATTGAAGCGAGTGTGCGAAAAATACGGCCCGACCTCGGTTTTGGTACAGGGGGACGGCCACGGCGAGACTAAGACCATTCATGGTCCTCACGGCTGTCAGATTCGCTTGATGGAGCTTCTCGGCGGTTACACCATCCAGGCACGCCAGCCCGACAGCTGGGAAGGCTGGTACTGGGGCGCCAAGCATGTCTGGGGACAGGATCCAGTAGGCCAGGGTAGGCAGGCCAATCTAATTAAGGATATTTCGGAAAACACTCAAATGATCCTGTTCTGGGGTTGCGACCCAGAGACGACACCGCTTGCATGGGGCGGGCTGCAGGCTAGCCGTTTGTGCTTCTGGTTTACCGAACTAGGCATAAAATCCGTATACATCTGTCCCGACCTTAATTATGGTGCAGCAGTTCATGCGGATAAATGGATACCTGTAAGACCCAACACGGACGCGGCATTACAGCTCGCTATTGCCTATACATGGATTACGGAAGACACTTATGATAAAGATTATGTCGCCACTCATACTCACGGTTTTGAGGAATTTAAGAAGTATGTTCTAGGCGAAGAAGACGGCGTTCCCAAGACACCAAAGTGGGCCGAAGATATCTGCGGTGTTCCTGCCCGGGTTATTAAGGCTTTAGCCAGGAAATGGGCTCGGGAAGCAACCAGCATTGCCCACAATAACGGCGGCTCTTACATCAGGTCCTGCTATGCCCACGAGCCGGGACGTCTGGAAGTAATCCTTTTGGGCATGCAGGGCTTAGGAAAACCCGGTCAGGGACAGCTCAAGCTCTTTGAGTGGCAGCTTTTCAGCTTGCATGACCAGAACCCAATGCCCCGAAGAGAAATAATACCCAGCCCGGAAGGGGCCTACCAGGGATTTACATTTCCAGTGCCAAAGCAGTTTATCCCTAAAACTCTCATCCCGAAAGCAATTTTGAGCGACGAACCCATTACCTGGTACGGGATAACATATGCAGGAATTCCCAAGGAGGATCAGTTCGTACAGTATAAATATCCTGCTGAGGGATGTTCGGAAATTCACATGATATGGAGCGACAGCCCATGCTGGTCCACTTGTTGGAATGGTGGAAACATGTGGATTGAGGCTCTACGCAGTCCTAAAATTGAGTGCGTTGTCATGCAGCATCCGTGGATGGAAAATGACTGCCTGTTTGCCGACATAATCCTGCCTATTAACACAAAGTTTGAGGAAGAAGACTTTGGGGTTGATGTTTTAGGTGACAGCTTCAATGTAGTCCTTTACGAAGGGCAGTGCATTGAACCTCTAGGAGAATCAAAGAGCGACTATGAAGCAGTAGCGGAAGTAGCAAAGAAACTTGGCCTCTACGAAGAATACACTAGAGGTAAGAGTATTGAGGACTTAATTAAGGACGGTTACGAACAATCCGGGATAAAAGACAGGATAAGCTATGAAGAATTTCGGGAGAAAGAATACTTTGTAATACCTACGGCTGAGGACTGGGAGAATGACGAACCCGGTTTCAGCCCGTTCTATAAGGATCCAGAGAACAATCCTCTGGATACACCGACCGGAAAGCTTGAATTCTATTCCGTAGGTCTGGCTGAAAACTTCCCGGATGATAAAGAACGTCCGCCGGTGCCTCATTGGATACCTTACGGCGAAACTCATCAAGAAAGCCTTTTGCATCCACGTTCCCAAAAGTATCCATTTCTTATAGTTTCCAATCATCCTCGCTGGCGGTGTCATGCTCAGCTGGATGATATACCATGGTTCCGTGAGATTCCTACTTGTAAAGTTAAAGGGCCGGATGGATATTTATACGAACCGGTCTGGATTAATCCAGTAGATGCAAAGGCATTGGGAATCAAAAGCGGTGATGTAGTTAAGATATATAACGATCGCGGATGGGTACTTGGTGGGGCATATGTTACCGAACGTATAATGCGGGGGGTAGTTTATCAAGATCATGGTGCAAGACTAGATCCGATAATACCTGGTAAAGCCGACCGTGGTGGAGCTAACAATCTTATCTGCCCTACCAACACGACATCAAAGAATTGTGCAGGGGAAGTCACGAGCGGGTATCTTGTAGGCGTAGAAAAAGTGGATATTGAGGAAATGAAAAAGCAATACCCTGAGGCGTTTAACAGGCCTTACGATCCTTATTATGGAGTTCGTTTCGAGGCCTGGATTACGGAGGTGAAAAACTAATGAAAGTATTTGTTATTGATGTTGCTAAATGTAATGGCTGTTATAACTGCCAGCTGGTCTGCAAAGACGAACATGTTGACAACGACTGGTCACCCTATGCCAAACCCCAACCAGATACAGGTCACTTCTGGATGAAGTTAGTTGATATAGAACATGGCAGTGTTCCAAAGGTAAAAATCGAATATCAGGCAAGACCTTGTATGCATTGCGATAATGCAAAATGTATTGAGGTTGCCGGGGATGGGTCAGTATATAAGAGGAACGACGGGTTGGTCATTATAGACCCCGAAAAGGCTACAGGTCGCAAGGATCTTGTCGATTCTTGTCCCTATGGCGCTATTTACTGGAATGACAAATTAAATTTACCACAGAAATGTACCGGATGCGCGCATCTGGTTGACGCAGGCGAAGTCCCCCGCTGCGTTGAAGCATGTGCTACAGAGGCGATAAAATTTGGCGAGGAAGAAGAATTAAAGGAATTAATCTCCCAGGCTGAGGTATTACAGCCTGAACTCGGTCTAAAACCCAGGGTATATTACCTAAACCTTCCTAAATTCTTTGTAGCAGGGGAAGTTTATGATCCGGATATCGATGAAGTCCTGGAAGGGGCGCAGGTATCCCTCATTAACAACGAGACCGGCCAAAGCTGGACAGAGACAACTGACGATTTCGGTGATTTTTGGATCAGACGCCTTAACAGTGGCTGTTATACACTAAAAATTGAAAAGAACGGTTATCAACCTTATCAAGTTCAAGACCTGAAAGTAGATAAAAGCGTCAATATTGGTAGTATTGCGCTGAAACGGGAATGATGTAATATCAGGTGTTTGACGTTTTCATGTGCCTTTGCTAGTTAGGGGAGCCAAGATAAAGCTCCCCTTTTTAAATACCCATTCATTCCTGCCGTCACAGTCTTTTTGAAAGTGGTAGAGTAGAGGCGTGCTGCGCGGCATACTTCTGCTCTACCACCTTATTTCACTGATCTAAATTTAATCTAAGGACTTGTACTGCGCTTTTGGAATACTATGTCGAGCAATCTAGTTTGTATTGCTTAAGTTTTCTATACAGAGTGGATTTACCAAGTCCAAGTAGTTTCGCCGCTTTAGGGATATTGTTGCCAGTAGAAGCCATGGCGTTTTGAATGACTATCTTTTCAGCTTCCTCCAATGAGGTTATCCCGGCTATGCTGCAAATACCTGTACTTTTCAAGGTGGTTCCCCTCACTACTTCGTTAGGCAGGTGCTGGACGTCTATAAGGCCGTCCTGGGACATGTTGACGGCATAAATCATAGCATTCTCCAGCTGTCTGACGTTACCGGGCCATTCGTACTCTAAAATTATTTTTTTTGCAGCCGGGCTTATAGTTGGCAATACATGTCCTGTCTTTTTACAGTAGTATTCTATAAAGTGCTGGCATAACAGCAAGATATCTTCCTGTCGCTGGCGCAGGGGCGGTATTTCTAGCTTGAGAACCGCCAGCCGGAAGTACAGGTCGAGACGAAACTGATTTTCTTGCACCATCTGGTAGAGATTTTTGTTAGTTGCAGCTATAACGCGAAAGTCAACAGGAATATACTTCCTACCTCCCAGCCGCATGACGCGCTTGTCCTCTAAAACCCTAAGCAACGTGGCCTGGGTTTCAATGGGCATATCGCCTATTTCGTCAAGGAAAAGGGTTCCTTTGTGAGCCAGCTCAATTTTGCCTGGTCTTCCATTGCGTTCGGCACCCGTAAAGGTTCCGCCTTCATAACCAAATAGCTCGCTTTCAATAAGGTTTCTGGGAATCGCAGAACAGTTCAAAGCAACGAAAGGACCTTCGGGCCGGTATTGATTGTGAATAGCCTGGGCAAATAGCTCCTTTCCGGTGCCGCTCTCTCCTATTAATAAAATATTTTCGCCGGCATCGGCGAACTTACGGGCCAAGTCTTTTGCATGGTTTATGCAGGCGCTGTTGCCAATAATATCATCAAAGTGATACTTGGCCACTGCACCAGTTCGCACATTAACAAGGTTGTTGATTTTTTCAGACAGGTTGACACGGATGATGGCACCTTCTATGCGTTTTTCTTTCTGGCCTGGTATAAATTGTATGCTAAATACGCAGTGGCGTTCCTTTTTGCAGTTGCGAATAGTTGCTTCCAGGTAATTAACAGGTTTCTGGCTTGTTAATACCTGCATTACCCTGTCGTCCACAAAGTCCCTTATGTTTCTGCCTTCAACTTTGCCGCCGTTTGGATTAAGTATTAGAGCTGCTTCCTGGTTAGCCTTAATAATCTTATTTTCACAATCGACAGCTATGATTCCAGCATCAATGCATGCGAGAATTGTTTCTAATGTATTATTCATAACCAAGAGCCTATGGTTTTTTTCTTTGAGTTTGAGGTGGTTTTCAATAGCTACCGCCAGGGAGGCAACCCAGCCCAGGGTATGCGACTGTAAATTTTTCAGGTCTTTTTCCCACGGCCGTTCCCCCAGAGCCTGTACCAGTACCAGGGTGCCAATAAGGTCGCCTTTTTCATCCATGATAGGAGCGGCTGAACTGATGTTGTCTTCAAGGGCAATACAGTAATTTTCGGGACCCATTAACTGGACCGGACATTTTAAAATCATACTGAGCCCGTGGGCTAAAGTTCCTGAGGTCTCTTCGTTCCAGATCGCCCCTACCACCGCATTTATTGACTTAAAATAGGAGATTTCGTTAGTATCTCCTTCAAGGTAAAGAATAGTACCGTTGGCGCTATGGAGGCTTAAAATGTAGCCGGAAGTCTTGAGCAGGTGCTTAAATGCGTTTATAAGGGTTTTGGTGGTTGAAATTAACAGGCTGTTTTCTTCAAGTATAGCCTCCAGTTTATCCTTAGGCATATTATGCCCGATTTTTGTGGCAAAAGGATCAATGTTGTTTTCGCGTGACCTTAACCAGGAAGCAGCAACCTCCGGGCTTAAACAAGAAAAAGTCCGTGGATCTTCATTGTGGTATAGAAAACGTTGTTTACAATGCTGAATTTCTTGCCAGCGCCGCTGGAATAAGGTATAGTCAAAAGGATTTGCCATAAATTCGGTCCGGTTATCGTTACAGGCTACATCAGGCCTGATAACTTCCATACCAACCCTCCTAGTAAACAGAAAACCTACATCCTGGCAGGATTTTAGGCCGAGAAAAAAATGCAACGTTCTGTTTAAGTAATTCGAGGTTCAGACCTTTTCGGCTGACTAAAAGGTCATATTATTAAGTCACCCCTTTTGAGAATGTTTTCCCGAGCTATACCTGATTGGTACATGCATAACTGTTGCAACCTACTCAAGAAGACAATTTTTGGATAACCATGTGATTTCTATCACTATTATACACCATAGAAATGGTAAAGTTATACTAATATCATGATGATATTGCGGTTGGCAATATTGATTAAAAGTTTGTTGTCTCTTTTTTGAGAATGCCCCGTGTCAAAAAGGGAAAAATACCCGCCACTATTTTTTGGGTTAAGCACTTGAGCTACCTTGATTAATATAGTGCCAGAGCGATATCCGGAGATTAAATCTAGGAATTATTTTAAACCCCGTTGCTGGCACGATTTTTGCTAGTTAGATTTTATGAAGGCAGTCCTCTGGAAGTAAATATAGACGTAACGGGTATATAAGTTGGTCCCAAACTGCCGGGGCTTAAAAGTAGCCTTACTCGAAGAAGCAATGATTAAAAAGTATTGCTTTGAATTATATGCTTATAATTAATCATCGCATATACAAATCAGATTATCAAGAACCTTTTTTGTTCGGTTGGGAGGGAAGAAGGCTGGCACAAACAACCTGTTTGAACTGCAGGAAGGTTGTACCACTTGATACCCTATTTTACCTGAAGGATAAGTAGTTCGAGCGGAGGTAAAAAAATGGCTGGTACTACTGAAGTGAAGAAGGCAGCGTGCTATTTCTGCCATATGAACTGTGGCATGCTGGTGCACGTTGAAGACGGTGTCGTTAAAAAAGTTACAGGTGATCCTGAGCATCCCTTTAACCAGGGAGCCCAGTGTCCCCGGGGTGCTTCGGCTATGGATCACCTCAACCACATCAACCGGGTAAACTATCCCCTTAAACGTGTCGGGGAACGGGGATCTGGTAATTTTAAGCGTGTCAGCTGGGAGGAAGCCCTGGAAGATATTGCCGCCCGGCTAAAAAAATACAAAGCGGAATATGGGGCCGAAAGCATTGCCACTGCCGGGGGCACCAACCGGACTGATGACTGGGCCCGACGTCGCTTTTTCAACCTATTAGGGAGCCCCAATGTGGTTCACACCTCCCCTGTTTGCTGGATACCCAATTTTTTAGTAGAAACGGCCATTTACGGTTGGAGCGCCTTTGATCCGGAGATTATGGGCAGCCGCTGTGTCGTTGTCTGGGGCCATAATCCCGGCGCCTCATATTTACCGGAAATGCGGGGGCTTTTAGAGGCCCGGGAAAAGAACGGTACCAAAATCATTGTCATTGACCCGCGTTGCAGCGAGACGGCGGCCCGGGCTGACCTGTGGTTACCCATCCGCCCGGGGAGCGACTGCGCCCTGGCCCTGGCCTGGCTCAACGTCATTATCAATGAAGAGCTCTACGACGCCGATTTCGTCGAGAATTGGACGGTGGGCTTTGAGGAACTGCGGGAAAGGGTGCAGGAGTATACCCCGGAGTGGGCGGAAGCAAAGACCTGGGTTCCGGCCGAAAAGATAGCCCTGGCAGCCAGGATTTATGCCACCTCGAGGCCGGCTTGTATCCAGTGGGGCGTAGCTACGGACCAGCTCGGCCGGGCTACCAGTGCCGTTGCCCAGGCACGGGCCGTATTAAGGGCCATTTGCGGTAACCTCGACGTTCCCGGCGGCGATGTCATGCCCGGGCCCCATCCCACTTTCATTACCGATGTTGAGATGGAACTAAACGAGTTGCTACCCGAGGAGCAAAGAGCCAAACAATTGGGTTCGGACAGGTTTAGACTCAGCACCTGGCCGGGTTACAAGCTTCTAAATGAACAGTTAGAACGCGTCTGGGGAAAGGGTCTGCCGGCCGAATGGATGTGCGAAGCCAGCCCTCCGGTACTGTGGCGAGCAATACTTACCGGCAAACCATATCCGGTCAAAGCCCTGATCGTCCTGGCCGATAACCCCCTTAGCTCCTATGCCAACTCCAGGC
The DNA here is from genome assembly GCF_006538365.1 of Moorella sp. E308F. Lineage (NCBI taxonomy): Bacteria > Bacillati > Bacillota > Clostridia > Neomoorellales > Neomoorellaceae > Neomoorella > Moorella sp. E308F. The sequence continues at coordinate 189,963 of NZ_BJKN01000002.1, forward strand.
TGGTATATGAAGCCCTCAACAAGCTGGACCTGCTGGTGGTCATGGACTACTGGCTTACGCCCACAGCCGCGCTGGCCGACTATGTCTTGCCGGCGGCTTCCTGGCTGGAACGGCCGGTATTGACTACAACCTATGGTGTTTCTGACTGGCTTATCGCCTCCGAAAGGGCTGTGCAGCCTTTATATGAGCGGAAAACCGACTACGACTTCTGGCGCGCCCTGGGTATCAAGATGGGCCAGGAGGAATACTGGCCGTGGCAGACCAACGAAGAGGCGTTCCAATACCGCCTGGAACCCCTGGGTTACGGCCTGGAAACCTACGAGGATTTTGTCCAGGGGGTACGTTTCGACTTTGCCCCGCGTGAGTACTACAAGTACCTGGAAAAAGGCTTTGCCACGCCCTCCGGAAAGGTAGAGCTGAAAAGTTCAATACTGGAAACCCTGGGCTATGACCCGCTGCCCCATTACGTCGAACCGCCGTTCAGCCCGGAAGCTACGCCGGAGCTGGCCCGGGATTATCCCCTTATACTCATCGCAGGCGGAGGCTTCATGCCCTTTTACCATTCCGAGCACCGCCAGATAACGCGCCTGCGTCTGTTGCATCCGGAACCGAGGGTGGCCATTAACCCTGAACTGGCCCAAAAGCTTACTATTAAAGAAGGCGACTGGGTGTGGATTGAAACCCCAAAAGGTAAAGTAAAGCAGCGGGCTAAACTCACCACCGCCGTACCACCCGGGGTAGTCCAGGCGGAAAGGGGATGGTGGTATCCGGAAAAAGGGGCAAAAGACCTGTTTGGCGTCTGGGAATCCAATATTAATGCCTGCCTGGATGACGACCCGGATACCTGCGATCCAGCCTGCGGTAGCTGGTGCACCAGGTCGGTTTTATGTAGGATTGCTAAAGTGGAAGGGTGAGAATTATGCACTGGGGAATGGTTATTGACTTACGCAGGTGCATCGGTTGCCATGCCTGCACCGTTGCTTGCCAGATTGAAAATAACCTACCGCTAAACGAACGCTGGAATAAAGTGTTCACCGTAGGGCCGGAAGGGGAATTTCCCAACGTGACCTCATACCATCTGCCGCGGCCGTGTATGCACTGCCAGGATGCACCCTGTGTCGACGGCTGTCCTACCGGGGCCAGCCAGAGACGGCCCGACGGGATTATCGTTGTAGACGGCGAGCGTTGCATTGGCTGCAAGTTTTGCATGCTGGTATGCCCCTATGGTGTGCGACAGTTCGAGGCGGGAAAGGGCATCGTCCAAAAGTGCCACCTGTGCTATGAACGGCTGGAACAGGGAGAAATGCCCCGCTGTGTGGAAACGTGCCAGCTGAAAGCCCGCCATGTCGGTGATCTAGACGACCCCAGGAGCGAAGTGGCGGAGCTTATCCACCGGGCCAATGCCCGCCCCCTGTACCCCCATCTGGGGACTAAACCAGCAGTGTATTATATATTTCCCTAGGAGGTAGCGATTATGGAGGACAAACAGGCAATTTGGGGTGGGCTGGCTGCCGGTTACTTCTTTTGCGCCGCCTTCGGGGCCATGGTTTTTGCCGTCATCGCTTTCCTGGATATTATAACCTCGCCCCTTGCTGGTGAGGTAAGTGGCCCCGGCAGTTTCCTGGGCCTGGCTGCTGTCGGCTTGGGCGGCCTGTTGTTACTTGCGGAATTGGGTAACAAAAAGCGCTTTCTATTAGTATTCAGCCGTATGCAGTCAATTATGACCAAAGGGGCCATATTTTTAGCCTGCTTCATAGTTGTGGCAGCGATATATACCAGCTTTTGGTTTGATATCTTTCCCTGGGCCGGAGAAAATGTTGGGCGGCGGATTATAGGCGTCCTGGGCATAATCTTCGCCGTGGCCCTGGCAATCTACCCGGGTCTAGAGCTAGGCGAAGCCCGGGGCCGCTCCTTCTGGAACGGCAGCGCCCTGGTGCCCCTGTGGCTAGCGGCAGCCCTTACTTCCGGTTTGGCTGGCGTAATCCTGGTGGCGGCGGTGAACGGAGTGTCACCGGCACCAACTATTGCTGTACTGGATAAAATCCTTCTGGCCTTGATCATCACCCAGATAATCTTAATCGCGACTTATATCCTGGGGATGCGCCGCGCGGCCCTTGAGGAAGCCCGCCGGTCGGCGGCAATGCTCCTCACCGGCAAGTTGAAAAATATTTTCTGGTGGGGGATTGTTGTCTGCGGGCACCTCATCCCTTGCCTCCTTTATTTCGGGGGCAGCGGCGCTGGTATCCTGGCGGTAAAATCATTGTTTGTTCTGGCAGGGGAAGTCTGCCTGCGAGTTGCATTTCTCCAGGCCGGCGTCCGGGTAAGCCTTCCGGGTGAAGATAACGAGTGGTATCAGGAAGAGGAAATAGCCATCCTGGCCGCACGCCTGGAGCAGACATGGCAGGAAAGGGCGGCCTGGCTCAATGGCAAATAATTTGCGGGCCCGGGCGGAAGTGACCCTGGCCAGGCCCGAAGACGGCCCGGAGCTACAGGCATTATTGCAGGACTGGGGGATGGACTTGGCCGGGGAACCGGAACAACACGCTGTGATCAAGGTGGACGGGAGAATTTTTGCGGGAGGTAAAATAACCTGGCTGGGGGAAAATTCTTTTCACCTGGAATTGTTGGCCGTGAGGAGAGAAGCCAGGGGCCAGGGATTAGGAGGAATGTTGCTCTTGGAGTTAATAAAAAAGCCCTGGGCCTACTGTCGCAGTGTGCTGAATGGGAAGTTTAGTACTTATCGCGTGACGAGTATTGCCAGGGGGGAAGCGGCAGGGTTTTACCGCCAGTACGGCTTTCGCCATTGTCTTTTTTCCGACCTGGCAAAAGCATACCAGGAGCAGTGCAACGGTTGCCCGGAGAGAGAAGCTTGCCGGCCGGTGCCCATGATTTATATACAGGAGGTTAGTTGATTGCGCCAGGCAGTAATTGTCTTCACCAAAGTTCCCAGGATAGGTGATATTAAGACCCGCCTGACAAAGGAAAAAGGAGGGATTTTAACAACCGAAGAAGCGAAGATTCTCTATGAGGCCTGTCTCCTTGATGTTATCGAAGTTGCCATAGCGGCCTGCGAGGATGAGGGGGCAGAACTCTGGATCTGTCATGATGCCATCGGCGACGGCGCCTACCTCCAATCCCTCCTTAAAAGCCTTGCCCATCCGGAAAAGGTAAAGGGTGTCTTTGCCGACAGGGGTGGCTCCTTCGATGACTGCATGCAGTTTGCCGCCGATTATATACTCAAACCGCGAGAGGGAACAAGAAAAGCCGATAGCGTTATTATCATCGGCGGGGATTTGCCGACGCTGCAACCGGCTACCCTGAAAAAAGCTTTTACCGCTTTAGCCAGGTTCAGTCAAAGTGAGGCCGGACGGGAAGTAGTGCTGCAGGCCGGTAATCCTTCAACCCCGGCCATTGGGGCGGCCCTCGTCGAGGCGCCATGCCAGGAGGGGGGATTTTCCCTGGTAGGCTATACCTGGGCTACACCCTTTGATTTTTACGGCGTATTTTACAACAGCGACGGCATTACGGCCCTGGATATGCTGGTTAATAAAGCGGTGGCAAAAAAGATACCTTTTACCGTCCTGGAAATGGTTCCCGATGTAGATATCCCCATCGATTTAGCAAGCATCATTCCCGTACTGCGTTCCCTGGAACTTGCCGCTGCGACTGATGCTGACGTGATGGTGCCCCGCCGTACCCTGGCAGTCCTGAGGGAGCTGGGTCTTGAAGCCACCGCCCTGCCGCCGGAGCGATAGCTGATTACTTGGTGATTGGGCGCATTTAACTAAAAGGGTAAATTATGGTTAATTAACCCAACCCGGAAAGGGTGAATGACTTGAACGTTGCCAGAGGGGGCGCCGGCAGCGGCGCTGGGCCTCGCCGGGAACTAGCAGAAAAATGTACCGCCTGCGGTCAATGTGCCGCTTCATGCCTGCTACTGGAGGAGATTGGCGAAGCCCCCCTTGATATAGCTTGCCGGGGAGCAACGGTAGAGGAGGCTTTTTCTTGCAGTCTTTGCGAATTATGTACCGCTGTTTGCCCCATTGGTCTTTCCCCGGCGGGCATGTTTGCTGCTAAACGCGTTGAAGCAATAGCCGGCGGTGAGTTCCCTATTGACGACTATCGCTACCTTTACCCGGATCGGGAGCTAAATATCTGCAAATTATACCGCGAAAAGTGCAACATTCATTACCAGGAGTTGCCCGTCGATCAAGAAGGCGAGGTAGCCTTTTTCCCGGGATGCACCATGATTACTTATGGTCCGGACTTAACCAGGGCTGCCTTTCACCACCTGGCGGAGCTCTGGCCCCGCGTGACGTTTTTAACCGACTGCTGTGGCAAGCCCCTTTATCAGATGGGTTTAAAGGAGCGCGGGGAAAACTTTACCGCCTTTCTTAAAGATAAACTGAAAAAACTGGGGGTAAGGCTGTTAGTAACCGCCTGCCCCAACTGTTTTTACGAACTGCGTAACCGGCTGGCGCCGGAAGGCATTGAGGTCAGGACTATCTACGAGAACTGGGGACCCGGGGCGGCCGGTAAAGGATTAATTACCATTCATGATTCCTGTCCTGACCGCCATGAAGGCATCTTCGCCCAGCAGGTACGTGAGGCCTTGAGGAATAGCGGCTACCAGCTAGTAGAGATGGAACACTACGGGGCGAACACCTTCTGTTGCGGCAGCGGCGGTCAGATCAGCCACTTTCGTCCTGACCTGGCAATGGCCCTGACCGACCGCCGCCTGGAAGAAGCAAGCGATACCGGAGCTGGGATCCTGGCGGGCTACTGCTTAAGCTGCGTTCTTAATTTCGCGCGGGCTGCCAGCGGGTTCAGGGTGCGCCATGTCCTCGATATATTGCTCGGCCAGGAAGAGGATTATAGTGAAATTAAAAAAAGGGCAAAGGCCCTTTTTAGCGGGCCCGAAGGCGAAGAAAACTGGCGGCGGTTAATGGCAGAATAACTGTCGTAGTCAAGGGAGAGAAACCTGTGGATAACCAGCAACTGGTACGCATTTATAAAGACATATTAGCCCTGCGCTGGGAGCCGGTAGCAGTGCGGCTACTGCGTCCCGGTGAGACTGTACCCGCAGAGGTGGCAGAACCTACGGCAACGTTGCGGCATTGCCAGTCAATTATTGCTGCCCGGCGGGGTTATAGCCTGTATATGCCGCCGCGCCGGCACGCCTGCCCCGACGGGGCGGCCATTATGGGCCTTATACCTATGCCGCCCAAGCTGCAATCGGGGGAACTTTACCTTTTGTTTAAAAAGCTACCTACCCTGGAATGTGCTCGCAAGATGATTGCCGCCCGGCCTTGCTTCCCGGCTGGCAGCTACGAGGCCACCCTGGTAGCGCCGCTAAGTAAAGCCAGCTTTGAAGCCGACGTGGTAATCTTTACACTGTGGCCGGAGCAGGCCATGTGGCTTTGTATGGCCCAATCGTATAACAGCGGGGAACGTCATATTTTTAAAACCTCGGGTTATAACTCTACCTGTGCCGATCTTACCGTCCAGCCCATGCAGACAGGAAAAATGAATATTTCCTTCGGCTGTTATGGCAGCCGTGCTGCCAGTGACATTGATGACTTTGAGCTTTATCTGTCCCTCCCGGCTGCACAGCTTGAGATTGTGGCCCGTTCATTGCAAAAACTGGCACAGAAAAGCATACCTGAAGCGCGGCATAAAATCTATATGCCGCCTATATTGGATAAAGCAGGCGTCCCAAAGAAGAATACCAGGGATTTGCCGGCGGTTCAAATCAACATCGATACTGCCAATTGTTCGGGAGACGGTCTCTGTGCCGACTTTTGCCCCTATGGCGTGCTCGTCATGGAAGAACAGGACGGCCGCCCGGTACCAGTTGTGAAAAACCCCGAGCAATGTACTGCCTGCTACACCTGTGTAGGCCAGTGTCCTGCAGGGGTTATCCAGGTTTTACAGCAGGTGCCGTAGGAACGGCCCCTTTCAACACATAAAAAGTTACAAGATAGGACAGGAGTTTTGCGCTGTGGTATAGAAAAAGTTATTATTCCGATTACGAGTTTCCGGAGGTTTTACGGGGGTATGGCAAGAGTGGAAATGAAGCTGCTGGGTACGAGCGCCGGACCGGGTGTCCCGGCTTTCTTTTGCGAGTGTGCCGCTTGCCAGGAAGCCAGGGCCGACGTTGCGGCAGCCCGGACGCGGAGCACGGCTTTGCTCACCATAGGGAACAAGCGGGTTTTGATAGACGCCTCGCCCGATCTCAGGGTACAACTATGCCGGGAGGGTGTGCTGGACATTGACAGTGTATTCCTGACCCATTGGCACTACGACCATTTTGCCGGATTGGGGGAGCTGGAGTACTACCTGAGATTAAAAGAGAAAGACCGCCGCTTGCCCATCTACCTGCCGCCCGGCTACCTGGGGGAGTTCACCTCCCGTTTCCATCGCCTGACCGAACTTGTGGATCTAAGGGAGTGGAACTATGAACACTCTTATGATTTAGACGGGGCGAGCCTGACTCCTTTGCGGGCCAACCATGGTATTGAAACAGCGGGTTTTCTTATTGTGGCGGGTAAGAAGCTGGCTTATTTTCCCGATACCTCCTGGCTGCCGGATGAGACGCTGGCCAAGGTGAAAGGGGTAGATTATCTCGTGTGCGATGCTACCTTTTATGGAGATAACTGGTATCCCGATACGCATATGACGGTAGACGGGGCTATAGAATTGGGGAAAAGCGTGGGTGCCGGGCAAACTATTCTTACGCACCTTTCCATGCACTACAGCTCCCCGGTGACGGTGGAACGGTTAAATAAAGAGCTGGCCGGGACGGACGGGGTCCGGGCCGGTTATGATGGGCTGAGCATGGGATTGTAGCGGTGATAGTCGTTTAAAGCTATAGTAGGGTGGTGCCGAAGGGGGGAAGTCTATAGTCTAGAAGTCTATAGCCCGGTAAAGGTGTTGAGGACGGAAAGACCGCGGTTGCAATGAGACTGCAAGTAGGCTGCAAGTGCTTTTTAAGGGTAACAACTTATTCCGTCCGACCGACCGGGCGGTGTAACGAGAGGAGGTTGAGTTAGTTTGATACGGAGGGAAATTGTTTACCTTGTGGACAAGGCGAAATCGGGGGAGTTTCTCGATAGGGAAGAGATGGCAGCCCTTTTTGATATAGCTCCGTTTACGGCCGAGTCTGCTTATATCCAACATGCCGCGAGAGAAATCAGCTCGAAGGTCAGCAGCAATACGGCGGAAGTGCACGCTCACGTCGGCATTAACGTGGGGCCTTGCGTTCGGAACTGTAAATGGTGTTCCTTTGCTGCTGTCAATAAGGTCTTTGCCCAAGCTGGTGTGATGCCCATAGAGGAGATAGTGAGACGATGTCGAAAAATGGAACAAAATGGAGCCAACGCCATCTATCTCGTCGCCACGGGGACCTTCCCTTTTGGACGGTTGCTGGAGATAATTCAAGAAGTTCGCCGCAACCTGAGCCCTGATACGGTACTGATCGGCAACATCGATGATTTTACGCTCAAAGAGGCGTACGCCCTCCGGGATGCCGGCCTCAACGGGGTATATCATGCCGTTCGTTTGAGAGAAGGTATTGAATCCTCTATTCCTGTAGAAAAAAGGCTGGCCACCATGCGCGCGGCCCGTGAAGCCGGCCTGGCCCTCGGTACGTGTGTGGAACCGGTAGGGCCCGAGCATACGACCGGAGAATTGGTGGAAGCAACTATCATCGCCCGGGAATGCGGTGCCGTATATAGCGGCTGCATGCGCCGGATTGCCGTACCCGACACCGAAGTGGGGAAACGCGGGATGATCAATGAAGCCCGGCAGGCGCATATTTTGGCTGCCATTCGTTTATCTACCCAGCACGAAATGATAGGCATGTGCTGGCATGAACCCAGTGTAGTGGGCCCTCTGGCGGGTGTCAACATCATGTGGGCAGAAACCGGATCCAGCCCGCGGGACACTCACGAGGATTGCGAAAGAACGCGCGGGCGCACGGTAGCCGAAGTGCGAAGGATTTATTGGGAAGCCGGGTGGAAGGTTTTGGACGGCCCTTCACTGATTTGGAAGTCGGGAGCCGGTAAGCTGCAAAGAAAGGTGGTATGATCAGGCATGATGCGGGGGAAGAGAACTGCTTGGTCGCTGCTACTTGTGGTGGTTTTGCTTTCACTGCTGGGTACCGGATGCACAAACCAATCCCCGAAGCCGGCGGAAGATGCCGCTCTAAAGGCCGTGCGGCTGGGCATCGTGCCGCTGCCGCATTACGCCCATATATGGATAGCGAAGAAAAAGGGATATATCGACGAAGAGCTGCTTAAAGCAGGCTACAAGTTGGACTGGCAGCCCTTAAATTTGGGTCCGGTGGTAAGCGAGGCTTTTGCCGCCGGACATTTGGATGTGGGCGTGATGGGGGATTTTCCGGCCTTTATTGGGCGCGCGGCCGGTACGGATTATCAAATTGTATCTATTGCCTCCACGGCGCCCAAAGCCCTGGCCGTAGCGGTCGGAAAGGATGCCGGTATCAGGAGTATCACCGACCTGAAGGGCAAGAAAGTTGGTACAACGCGCGGCGCTTATGGTACCAAACTGCTCTCCTTGCTCTTGGATAAGAACGGCATGACTATGAATGATATCCAGTTTGTCAACCTAACGATGGACGATCTGGCTGTAGCCCTCGTCCGGGGAGATGTGGACGCCGGAGTAATGTGGGACCCCTTGCTGACCCGGATGGAGGACGCGGGGGAGATACGCGTTATTGCCGACGGAACGGGTGTTTATCAGGGAACGGCGGTCGTCGTAGCTGCCACGAAATTTACCAACCAGAACCCGATGGCCGTGGAAGCGCTGAAAGCGGCGTTCGCCAGGGGAGCGCAGTTTATCCGGGACAATCCCGAGGAGGCTATCCAACTTCTTACCGAAGATTTGAAAATACCCCCGGCCCAACTTGAGAAAATCGTACGCAAGTTCAATTACGACGGTACCATTACCGATAGTCTGGTCGCTGAACTGAAGGACACAGAGGTATTCTTGCGAAAAACGGGCCTGATCAAAAATCCGGTGGATATGGAGACGTTCCTGTGCAAATAAGCGCCCGGCCGCACGGTGCGAGGATCAGTCAGGCATGGACAGGCGCCGGCGGCCTGCCGTGGGCAGCAATTTAAAAGGACCATGGGGCTTGTGGAAGGGAGAGGCGTTATGGAAACCGTGTTGAGGCGGAGTTTTAAAGAATACCGGCTCCCGACAGTGCTGAACACCGCAGGGAAAAAATGGTTTGCCCCTGTCCTGCTGTTATTGATGTGGCATTGGATAACTACCGGCGGGCGTGTCAAACCTATTTTGCTGCCTTCTCCGGAAAGTGTTCTTTGGGCGCTGGTCGAGACGTTGAATAGCGGTGAACTGGCACACCATTTGGGAGCAAGCCTGGTTCGTGTGCTGGAAGGTTTTGCCCTGGCAGCTTTTCTAGGCATTGGCCTGGGTATGGCGTTGGGCCTGTCGCCGTTATTGAGCCAGATGACCGAGGGGATCATTCAGTTGCTGCGGCCGATTCCACCTATCGCATGGCTGCCTTTGGCTATCCTCTGGTTCGGCATAGAAGAGGGTTCAAAAGTTTTCATTATCACCTTGGGGGCGTTTTTCCCTATTTTCCTCAACGTCTTGCAGGGCATAAGGCAGACTAACGAAAAAGTGGTGGAGGTAGCGCGGGTATTTAAAGTTCCCCGGTCAAAATTCATCCGTAAAGTGATAGTGCCGGGATCCATGCCTTTTATCGTGGCCGGATTGCGTATCGGTTTGGGCTACGCCTGGATGTGCGTAGTTGCCGCGGAATTGTCCGGGGGAATGAGCGGTATCGGCTATATGCTTATGGATTCCCGGGCTCTGGCTCAGACGGACCGGGTTCTGGTAGGCATGCTGGCCATCGGCGTGGTGGGGAAAACTATGGATTATGTCTTGCAGCGGCTGGAAAGGAAGATCATCAGGTGGCGGAGCTTTTACAACGGCACCTAGGCTCCAGGGGAACTCCACTCCTGATCCTCCGCAACGTGTCCAAAAAGTACGGGAATAGCGGGCAAGAGTTGATGGCGCTGCAGGACCTTTCTTTTAGCGTTTTCCCCCGGGAGTTCCTATGTATTTTGGGGCCCAGCGGGTGCGGTAAGACTACCCTACTAAGAATAATTGCCGGCCTGGAGCCCGACTATCAAGGAACGGTTACCCTGGAGGGAGAACCGATCAGCGGGCCTGGCCTGGAGCGGGGCGTGGTATTTCAGGAGCACCGTTTGTTACCCTGGCTGACCGTAACCGAGAATCTGGAGTTAGCTTTGCATAAAAGCAACAATGGCGGTAAACGGGAGCTAATTCGGAGCTATGTGCAGCTGGTAGGATTAAGCGGTTTTGAAGACGCCTACCCGTCCCAGCTTTCCGGCGGCATGGCCCAGCGCGTGGCCATAGCCCGGGCCTTAATCAACAAGCCCAAACTTTTGCTTATGGATGAGCCTTTCGGCGCTCTGGACGCTCTAACAAGGTTAAGGATGCAGCAGGAGATACTCAGGATCTGGGAAAAAGAAAAAACCACCGTATTGCTGGTTACCCACGACATTGAGGAAGCCGTCTATCTAGGGGATAAGATAATCGTACTTTCGCAGCGTCCCGGAACCATTAAAAGAATAGTGGAGGTAAACATACCTAGACCTCGAAATCGCTCGGAGCCGCGGTTTTTGCAGGTGCGCCGGCAGATATACGACGAGCTGGTGGAGAAGTAAAGTAAATCCGGCCCTTCGCTTTGTGATTTTTTCCTATAATTTACCCAGGGTTAACCATGCCTTTTGCGCCCAGGCGGGGTCGGCCAGCAGGGCACGGCCGATGCCAACCAGATCGGCCCGCCCCTGCCGGATAACCATATCGGCAAATTGAGGCGTTCTAATACCTCCCGTCACCATAACCGGCACCCTGGCCACCGGCTTGATAGCATCGGCCAGGTAAAGGAAGAAACCTTCCGGTCCTTGTTTGATATAACCCCCGATGCCCCCCGAAAGATCGAGAGCGTCAATGCCGGCTGCTTCCAGTATGGTGACAGCCCGGCGGCTTTCGTCAAGATTAAGGCCGCCTGCCAGGCGGTCGTCGGCTCCCAGGCGGTAAAAAACGGGATATTCGGGACCCGTTGCTTCCCGGACGGCGTGGATAACCTCCAAGGGGAAGCGCAGGCGATTTTCCAGGGAACCACCGTAAGCATCACGGCGGCGGTTGGTGAGGGGTGAAAGAAACTGGTTCAAAAGATAGCCATGGGCGCCGTGGATTTCTACCAGGTCAAAGCCGGCTTTCTTGGCCCTGGTGGCAGCCAGGGCAAATTTTTCAGTTAACTCTTTAATCTCCTTAACTGTTAGTTCATGGGGGCGTTCTTCAAAGGGGATATATAATTCTTCAGCTTTTCCAGGCCCATCTTCTTGATTCTGGGACAATTGCCGGGAACGGCGTGGTAGAAATGGGAGAGGTATGCCTGAAGGGGCCACGGCATTTTCCAGGACTCTCGCACCCGCATGGTTGATTTGAATACCGGCAATCGCACCTTCGGAGCGGATCTTAGCTGCCAGCTTAGTAAGGCCGGGTAAGAGACGGTCATGGTAAATACCTAGTTGTTTGGGATGGGCCTGGCCTTCCTCGCTAATATAAGCATGTTCTACAATGATGAGGCCTACACCGGCGCGGGTGTTCGCCCCGGCAAACTTTTGTCCAGCGTCATAGGTGCTGCCACCATGATAAGCCCTGGCCCGGAGGGTATAGTGTTCAAGCATTTCCGGGGTTATCTCGCCCTCGGAAGCAGCGATGCCGAGGGCCATGGGGGGCATGACTATACGGTTGGGTAAGATAAGGTCTTTGACTTTCACTGGGGAAAATAAATGAATATTAGTCATTGGTACATCCTCTCCAAGATTAACAAAGGCATTATTGGTTTATCTATAACAAAAAAATCAATATTTTTTCTTCGGTATATAGCCTTATTTTCCTGCCCTGTAATCAATTAAGTTTAATCAGCAACCCTAAACTACCAAGACCACTTTAAGTGGTCTTATTTGATGCAAAAATAATTTTCAAGTGTAATCGCCCCCTATCTGAATTCCTTGAAAATCCCTTAAAGCGGGAGATGCGCGTAAAGACAAGTTACGAAAAGATTAGGGATGCTGGTCGGAGAAGGAGGAAAATGTTATATGGTTGTAGAACCTATAGTGGCACGGTGAGACAAGGGATAAAGTATTGCGGTAGAAAATACTGTTGAAATGTGAAATAAGGGTGATGGTTACGCCGGTGGTAGAAATTTTAGTGTTCTTTTTTTTATCGGCAGCCGGATTCCTAGCGGGATTTGTCGATTCGGTCGTTGGCGGTGGGGGGTTGATTTCTATTCCGGCCCTTTTGCTTTGCGGTGTGTCACCCAGTGTGGTTTTAGGAACGAACAAACTCGCCGGGACCATGGCTACCTTAACCAGTACCATTTCCTTTGCCGCTTCCGATAAGGTAAACTTCTCGCTGATTAAATATCTTTTCCCCTTTTCTCTGCTGGGAGCGACCTTGGGCGCCCATATGGTTAAATATATTCCCTCCCAGATTTTAAAACCGCTAATAATTGTGCTGCTCATTTGTGTAAGCATTTATACCTTACGCAAGAAAGATTGGGGTTCTATTTCCACCTATGCCGGCAGAAACAAAAAAAATATTTGGCTGGGTGCTGCTGTGGCGGCTGGGCTAGGTTTTTATGATGGTTTTTTTGGCCCCGGAACGGGGTCATTTTTAATCTTTGCTTTTCTTCAGTTCGGTTTTGATTTTGTGGTTGCCGCAGGTAATGCCAAAGTCTTAAATTTTGCCAGCAACATAGCTTCCCTGGCCACTTTTATACTAATGGGCGCTGTAAATTATAGTTATGGTATAACCATGGGGATTACCATGGTTATTGGAGCGTTGCTCGGTTCCCGGTTGGCAATCACTAAAGGGACGGCCTTTGTCCGTTTGATGTTTATCGCCATAACCTTGCTTTTAGTAGGTAAGCAGGTCTGGGATTTATTGCATTAATGTAAAATGCTCCCGCGGTAATACTGGGGAGCATTTATTAAAATATAGAAACTCTTTTATTGGTGGGGAATTTGCGGCTGTTCAAAGGACGGCGGCTGCGGGTTGTGGAGGGAGGAACCCACATAATCGCCGGGTGTGGACAGGTTGAAGGCGAGGCGGGCATCCTTGTCCACCCCCCAGTCCCGGGTAGAGCCTGTGCCCCTAATTTTTTGGAAACAATCCCGGAACATGGTGTTGTGGGCCTCTTCCCTGTTTAACAGGAAATCAATCATCTGACGTACATAGCGGTCGGCGATTTGCCGGTGCAGGTATTCATACACAACCTTGGCCCGCTGTTCGGCGGCGATGTTGGAAAGCAGATCGGCGGGCAGGTCACCGGTAGCTTCGATGTATGACGCGGTCCACACTTGGCCGGAGGCGTTGCTGTAAAAGGGATTGAGACCGGTTGTTACATGGGCCTGAACATTGCCGATGGTGGCGTTCATGGCCTGGGGTTCATGGCCATTCAAGAGGTTGACCGCAGTACAAACCATTTCCAGGTGACTGAGCTCTTCGGCGGCTATATCGAGGAAAATATCCCTGATAGCCGGGTCGTGAATACGAAAGCTTTGGGCCAGGTATTGCAGCCCTGCCTTCAATTCGCCGTGGGGACCTCCGATTTGCTCCTGCAAAAGAGCCGCATAGTTCGGATTAGGGCGTTCTACACGTACCATTTCCAGGAGCTTTTTGTCGTGTTTAAACATTGTATTCCTCCTTCTTGTTTTTATTATTACTCGAGGAGCTTTAAATTATTATTAACAGATAGGCAGGATAAAAGGGAAAGTAGGCGAATAAAGAAAATAAAAGCTTGAAAAATGTTAAAATTGGAGGAGTACCGGTGGGAAAGTTGAAAGCGGGTTTATGGTTGACGATCTTGATAATTTTAGGCATGTTTTTCATTACCGGTGTTGGAGGAGAAAAAACTGATGCGGGAACCAGGGTGAAAACGAGCCAAAATGACGAAAACATACCTCCTGCACCCCAAGAAAAAGAAGAACAACGGAAAGAAGACACCACAAACAATGTACCGCCTGTAGCAACGGTAGGTAATAACAACGCAAGTAATAAAACCAATAATACCAATTCCAAGGTTTTTGTACCGCCAGCGCGCGGCTACTGGATCGAGGTTAGTACAGATGAGCAAAAAACAAGGATATATTACGATGGAAATTTAATAAAAGAATGGGATGTATCTACCGGAACGGAGGACAAGCCCACTCCTATCGGCGTTTTTAAAATACAAAACCGCGGTGAGTGGTTTTTTAGCGAAAAGTATCAGCAAGGAGGACGATGGTGGGTATCCTTTAAAGATTGGGGCGTTTACCTTTTCCACAGCGTGCCCATGGACAGGGAAAAGAGGGTGATTGTTGAGGAAGCGGCCCGCCTGGGAACGCCCGCCTCCCATGGGTGTGTAAGGCTGGCTACCGAAAATGCCAAATGGATTTATGATAATATCCCGCAAGGAACTCCGGTATATATACATTAAAATCGGTACTGTCCGTTCGGACGGTTACTGGCTCGCCTGGAGGGGAGTACATACGCTTTCTTTGACACATCGCCGTAATAGCTGCACGGACAGGGGTTTATGCTGCCGATTAAAAGAAAATTGGAGGTTAGTAGCAGTTACCAACAGATTAATAAATAATGACAAAACATAACAAAAAGCTTACCATAAAGTTATGGAAATATTTACCATAAGCAAAGCGGCAAAGAAACTGGGCGTCGATCCTAACAGCCTGCGCAACTGGGAAAAGCGGGGCTTAATCAAGCCTGTCCGTTTGCCTGGAGGCCAGCGCCGGTACTCCATGGATGAACTCAATAAGCTTCTACAGTCCGGCCAATTGACTGGCGGACGCGAGGCAGTCGTGCTGTACGCCCGGGTGTCCACCAAAAAGCAGGCCGACGCCGGCAACCTGGAACGGCAGATGGGGCGGCTGCGCCATTATGCTGGAGAACACGGGTTTACCATCAGGCGGAATTTGCGGACGTAGCCAGCGGATTGAACCAGAAGCGCCGTGGCCTGGCCAACGTACTCAAGTTAGCCGAGCAGGGTGAGTATAAGAAACTTATTATCGAGTACCCCGACCGACTGGCCCGTTTCGGATATTCGTACATTGAGCGTCATTTAAAATATTGCGGCGTAGAAATAATCACCATCGCGGAAAAAGAGCCGGAAGACGCGCAAAGCGAACTGGTGAAGGATTTGCTGTCTATAGTCACGTCATTTTCAGCCCGGCTGTACGGGGCTAGGGGC
Organism: Moorella sp. E308F; assembly: GCF_006538365.1. Taxonomy (NCBI): domain Bacteria; kingdom Bacillati; phylum Bacillota; class Clostridia; order Neomoorellales; family Neomoorellaceae; genus Neomoorella; species Moorella sp. E308F. The sequence goes on from NZ_BJKN01000002.1 coordinate 205,294, forward strand.
GGCAAAAAAGTGAGGCAAGGGTTTCGGGAACTAATCGCAGGAGTGGAGCCAGATGAAAAAGCGGCGAAAGAACAAAAAGAGAACGATTGAACCTGGCGACGACCTAAAGTACACCGTGTGCGGCGAGTGGTTTCCGGAAGTTTACCCTGCTTTTCGGTCTAAGAAATGGAGCCGGGGAGATGAAGACCCCCTGGATACTGAGATGCGGCTTTTCTGCGCCTGCGAGCGCTGGGCCTTCAACCGGCTTATGGAAGGCCGTTCCCGGGAAGAACTCAAACAAGAAGGCCAACGGTTATTCGGCTTAAATTCCCGCTACTGTGACGATGCCATACTGAAAGCGAGGGCTGTCATAGAAACGCAAAAGGAACTCCTGGCGCTGGAAATCGAGGAAACAGAAACCAAACTGAGCCGGGCTAAAAAGAAACTCCGCTGGGCTGAAAAAGATCTGGACAAAGCGATTAAGGTTAATGATCCTGCAAAAATAGAAAAAGCCAAACGGGCATTCCACGGCCGTAAGGCCCGGGTCCAAAAGCTTGCCGCTAAACTGGCCGAACTCCAGAAGCATGAAGCCGACGGCACTATTCCCAAGGTAGTATTCGGGGGCCGTTCTTTATGGCGGCAGGTCTGCCGGGGCAAGGCCGGCCGGGAAGAATGGCGCCACACCCGGCAGAACCGGTTATACGCCCGGGGCGACGAAACTAAAGGCGGCAACCCCAACATGAAGGTAGCTTACCAGGAGGGGAGATTTACCCTGGCAGTCACTATTTCCCATCTATCCGAGCAGAAAGGTACTGACAGCAAAGGAAGGCCCATAATGACCAGGGCACCGCGGGTGGAAGGAGAGCTCTGGCTGCCGGAAAAACACCGGCTCAAGGTATGGGGGTTGCTTCTTTCCGGCGCACCCTATAACGTTGAATTAATTAGAGGCCGGGATGGCCGGTACAGGGTCCATATCGCCTTCACCATGACGGCGCCTGAATTGGCGACCGACCCCAACCGCGGCTACCTTGGGATAGACACCAACCCAGATGGGGTAGCTCTGGCTAACGTTAATTATTTTGGCCAGCCCGAGCCCTGGCCGGAAGGCTTCACTGTTCCTTATCCCAAAGCCTTGCACAAATTTGCCGGAGAGTTTCAGACGATAGTACACCCGAACGGTTTCCTTTACCTCAAGATACCGGAACTGGCTTACAGCCGCAGTTTTAGACGTACTTACCTCATCGGCGTTCTGGCCCAGGTAGTGGTGAACATCGCCAAAGTTTTAGGCAAATCTATCGCTATAGAAGACCTGGGCTTCGGCAAAGACCGGCTGGACACCGATAAAAAGTTCAATCGCATGGCGGCCAATTTTCCTTACCGGAAGATAACCGAAGCTATTATCCGTAAAGCCTACAAAGAAGGCGTCGGCGTAAAGCCGGTCCGGCCGGCCCACACTTCCACCATCGGCTATTGGAAATACATGGAGCGGTACGGGGTAACTATCCACCATGCCGCCGCATTGGCAATCGCCCGCCGGGCAATAGGTTTTAAAGAACGCATAACAAAAGAGTTAAAACAAAAGATCCAAGCTGTCATTGAGTCGCTGAACCAAAAGGAGAATTCCTTGCCTGGGGAAGGAAAAGGGATGACCCGAAAGGTGAAGCGGCAAATCATGCGGCTGGACGAAAAGGTTCCCGTTCACAACGGTTTAGACCGCTATAAACAGGAAGCCTTTTATTCAGTCTGGCACGACTTGAAGCAGCTCGCTTTATCGAGTAGGTGACCCCGTTAGCCGGTATCGGAGAAACCGGTAGGCCGCATCTAACAGATCGCGCGGAGGCGTCCGGCGCTTGAAAGAATAAAGTGCTGGACCGCTTGACGGTCGACGCAAGGCGGGAACTTTTACGGTTCTCCTTAAGGCCGCGCCTTGCGCCCGTGAAGTGCCGTTCTCCCGTCCGGGTGAGACTCCCGGGGCCGAGGTCTCCCTGTCGCG